>NZ_JAHOCB010000031.1:0-46682 GCF_019125875.1 Erysipelatoclostridium sp. MSK.23.31
AAAGAAATGAAGAAAGAAAAGAAAAAAGAGAGAAGAAGATAACAAAAGGAGAAAGGAGGAAATAAATCCCTTTGAGGGATGGCGAGAGTCAAAAGCGATAGCTTGAACGAAGAGAAAGCAGCGCCTTGAGACGCGAGCAAGCAACATAGGCTTATAGCCTCAGAGAAAACCTCGTCTTTTAGGCGTGGTTTTTATTTACTCCAATTGTCATAGCGAGAGTAAACATGTAAGTTTTGTAATTGTTGAGTTTGATTTTAATGAAACAGATAAAATTGAAAAAATTAGGTTCAAAAATTATTTGAATTCATTAATATTACTTGTTGAAGACGATAGTAAAATAATTGGTGATCATTCACTTGAAGGAATGAAAGTATTATCAGTGTTAAAGGATTATTGGTATTAAGTAATTAATAATGATAAAGCGGTACGATTATCTAATAAATTAGACTTTGAAATCATCAGAACATATGACAAATATATGTGTATTTAAAATATTATGATACTTATTTAATGAATTTATATTTAAAATAAAAACAAGTAGAGGGAAAGCTACTTGTTTCTATCATTCAGATAGAGGGAAAACTATCTGTTTTTATATTGATATCAGGGAAAGGATATCATGAAGAGTAGTCAATTAGAGAAAGGATTGAAAAAACTATTTAAAACTATCCTGACTACAGTTGTTAGTATAGAAAATAACTATCGTTAGAATTAGTTATAATTGTACCAAAATAAATTTTATTTATGGTTAATTATGGTTTAGAAAAAATAGTGATTAAAATGTAGTGAGAAATTTATAATTTATATTAGTGATCAATATTTTTAAGGTATGTTGTAAATTGAAAATAATTTTATAGATTCAATATTAAAAATGATTGAATTTATTATATAGATACGGTATAATCATACTTGCCATTACAATAGGCGGCTTCGAACCATGTCAGGACCGGAAGGTAGCAGCATTAAGAATCCCCGTCTATGTGTAGTGGTTTTTTGTATAAAGGAGAAAGTCATGGATCAAGATCTTGAATTTATGGAAATTGCATATCAAGAGGCTTTAAAATGTTTAGATATGGATGAAGTGCCAGTAGGAGCAGTGATAGTTAAAGATGGAAAGATTATTGCATGTGGACGCAATCTTCGTGAAACCAGTAAAAGAGCAACGGCACATGCTGAGATAATAGCAATTGAAGAAGCCTGTCGAACATTAAACTCATGGTATCTTGATGAGTGTACATTATATGTGACTCTTGAACCTTGTGTAATGTGCTCTGGTGCTATAATTAATAGTCGAATTCAGCGAGTTGTATTTGGTGCTTTTGAATCACGCTGGTTAGCCCTAACTACGATTTATCAATCGGATATTCCTGTTAATCATCAGCCCGTGATTGTCTCCGGGGTATTAGGAGATAAATGCTCAAAAGTGATAAAGGATTATTTTAAAAACAAACGTAAGCGGGATAAAAGTTAATTCTTTTATCCTTTTTATTAGATAATATAGTATAATAAATAAGAATGAGGAGTGATTAGTGATGTCATATAAAGCTTTATATCGGTCATATCGGCCCCAAACATTTGGAGAAGTTGCCGGTCAAGAACATATTGTAACAACTTTGAAAAATGCTATTAAAGAAAATAGAATTTCACATGCTTATTTATTTGCCGGACCACGTGGAACAGGGAAAACAACAGTAGCTAAACTTTTAGCCAAAGCATTAAATTGTACTGGTGAAAATCCTCCATGTGATCAATGTCCTAATTGTAAGGCTATTACTGTTGGGGAACATCCTGATGTTATTGAAATTGATGCTGCGAGCAATAATGGGGTTGATGAAGTTCGAGACTTGATTGATAAAGTAAAATATGCACCAATTAATGGTAAATACAAAGTATATATTATTGATGAGGTTCATATGATGTCAACTGGTGCTTTTAATGCGCTATTAAAAACTTTAGAAGAACCACCAGCTCATATTGTTTTTGTTTTAGCAACTACAGAACCGCATAAAATCTTGCCAACAATTATTTCTAGATGTCAACGATTTGATTTTAAGAAAGTAGAAAACCATGATATTATTTCAAGATTGGAATATGTCTTAAAATCTGAAAATAAAAAATATGAATTACCTGCACTTGAAAGTGTTGCTAAATTAGCTGAAGGTGGAATGCGGGATGCTTTAAGTATACTTGAACAATGTTTGGCGTATAATAATGAGTTGACGGTTGAAAGTGTTAATATGGTATATGGCTTGCTATCAATGGATAATAAAATTTCATTTATTAAACAATTATTATCTAAAGATATAAAAGGGGTTTTGACTTCCCTTGATAATATGTTAAGTGGCAGTATCGATATTAAGCGGCTTACTTTTGATTTAGTTGATGTATTAAAGGATATTATCATTTATAAAAATACTCAAGATGTTTCAATTTTATTCGTTTTAACACAGCAAGATGTTGATAATTTGGCACCGTATATTTTGGTAGAAGAAGCTTTTGAAATTATTGATATATTAATTGAAGCTAGCAGTCATTACAGTCAATCTTTAGATGCTAATACATATTTTGAATTGGCTATGCTTAAAATATGTAATCGTATTAAAGAAGAAAATAAATTAGCAATTGATAATTCTAAAGCAATTGAACAGGTAAATATTTTACCTGTAAAAGATACTGCTAAAGCGATACCTGTGGTTGAGGAAACAGATTCACTTCCAGAAGAAGTAATTGAAGATGAGATTATCGAGGAAGAGTTAAATAAAGGGGTTATTGAATATGATCCGGAAATTGAAGAAAGTATTCCTGAAGAATTAAAAGCTAAGGCTGATGATATTACAGAAACGGTGGTTCCTGAAGAAGTTGCTGAGGGAACTCTGGAAACAGTTATAAGTAATAGTGATGTTTCTTTGCCTGTTGGGGAAGATATTTCCCAGGAAATTGATGAGAATATTATTGTAAATAAATCACCAGAAAATATTGAGGTGTCTTTTAGTGATATTTTAAATATTTTAGTTCAAGCTGATCGCCGGGTTTTAAATGATATTAAAGAAAAATGGACAGTTATTGCTAGATATCGATTCAATTTAAATACTGCTAAATTTGCCTCAATGTTATGTGATGGTAAGCCAGTTGCTGCTGCCCCAGGAGGAATAATTGTAGCTTTTGAGCATCAACCAAATGTTAATGAGGTGAATGAAACTCAAAATTATTATCAGTTAAAGAATTTTTTAAAAGAGGTTCTTGGTGAAAATTATGATTTTATTGCAATTAAAAATTCACTTTGGCCAGATATGCGCTCAAAGTATATTGATATGAATCGGGCGGGAACATTACCCGCACCTGAGCCAATTGTTTTACATCATATTGGTGAATTTAAAGAAAAGAGAGCTGAACTAAATGATGCTCAAGCTATGGCGGTTGAGTTATTTGGTGATTTGGTTGAGTTTGAAGAATAAAAGGAGGTTACGATGAATTATCCCCAAGCATTCCAAGATTTAGTTGATTGTTTTAAGCGTTTGCCAGGTATTGGTGGAAAAAGTGCAGAACGATTAGCATATCATGTTTTATCAATGGATAAAAAATATGTAGATGAATTTTCTGCAGCAATTGGCAGTATTCAAACCAAAATTCATTATTGCAAAAAATGTGGTCATATATGTGAAGGTGAAATTTGTGATATTTGTCAAGATCCAGACCGTGATCAGACGACTATTTGTATTGTTGAGGATCCTAAGGATGTTTTTGCGATGGAAAAAGTAAAAGAATATCATGGCTTATATCATGTCTTACATGGCGCTATGTCAATAATGGATGGTAAAACAATGGATGATTTAAATATTGCAAGTTTATTTGAGCGTTTAGACGACTCGATTAAAGAAGTAATTATTGCGACCAATCCAACTCGTGATGGAGAAACTACAGCTTTATATTTAGCTAAATTATTATCAAAAAAGAATATTAATACTAGTAGAATCGCTAACGGATTACCAATAGGAAGTAATATTGACTATGCTGATGAATTAACATTGTTAAAATCGTTAGAAGGAAGAAAGAAAATATAAACGCCTCATATATTTATATGAGGTGTCTTTTTATGCGTAGAGTTTTATTTGTAATTACTCGAGCTTTTGTAATTTTATTGATTTTAAATATTTTAACAAATAATTATTTTAGCTATAACTTTATTAATATATTTGTACTCTCAATGTTATCCTTACCAGGAATTATTGTAATTTATATCATCTCATTATTATAAAAAATCCGGGAACCGGATTTTTTATTCAATAGGAATATATGTGTTTGTTGTAATTTCTTTTGGAGCTTTTTTAGGTAATGTAATCTTTAACTCACCATTATCATAACTAGCTCGGATATCTTCTTGTTTAACTTCATCCCCAATGTAGAAACTTCTTGAACAAGTACCAGTAAAACGTTCTTGACGAATGATATTTCCTTGATTATCAGTTTCCTTTCCATCAGTAGATTTATTAGCTGTAATATTTAAATAACCATCTTTTAGTTCGATGGAGATATCTTTTTTATCAAAACCAGGTAACTCCATATCAAGTACATAATTATCGTCTACTTCTTTTACATCTGTTCGCATATGAGTACTTGTTCCTTTGAAAAAAGGATCACTAAACATATTTTCAAAAACATCATCAAAAGTAGCAAAACCAGGTAGTAATTTCATATAAACCATCTCCTTTGTTAATAATACAAAATTGAAATTACTTCATGTAATCGATACTTCCTTTGGATTACACTTATATTATAATACATTTTTTAGCACTGTCAAGTATAGAGTGCTAAAAAAACTATTAAATTGTAACAAAACCATACATATGGTATAATTTGGTGTGAATTGTTTTTGATTTAAAGATTGAAAGGAAGATAAAATGAAGGGTAAATTCATTACGTTAGAAGGACCAGATGGTAGTGGAAAAACAACTGTGTCAAAAATAGTTGTTGAACAGCTCCAAATGGAAGGATATAAAGTATTATTAACTAGAGAGCCTGGTGGAATTGATATAGCTGAACAAATAAGGAAGATTATTTTAGATACTAATAATATTACAATGGACGCACGAACAGAGGCATTATTATATGCAGCAGCTCGACGTCAACACTTAGTTGAAAAAGTAGCTCCGGCTTTGAACGATGGATATATTGTAATTTGTGATCGCTTTGTTGATAGTTCATTGGTCTATCAAGGTGTAGGGAGAAAAATAGGAATAGAGGAAGTTTATCAGATAAATCAGTTTGCAATTGGTAATATTAAACCTGATGCTACTATTTTCTTTGACTTGCCATATGAAGTAGGACTAGCTCGGATCAATAACGGTGAGCGAGTGGCAGATCGCTTAGATTTAGAATCTGATGATTTTCATAAAGATGTTTATAATGGTTATATGACGATTTGTGAAAAGTATGCTGAGCGAATTACTAAAATTGATGCAAGTAAGACAATCGATGAAGTTGTTGCGCAAGTGATAAATGTAATTAAGAGTAAATTATGAAAGAGTACATAGAAAAGAATCAACCGATTTTTTATAATTTAATAAAAAATGAATTTTCACAACAACGGATTCCGCATGCTTTTTTATTAATTGGAAATAATACTAACATTCCTTTGACTTATCTTGCAATGTCATTGATTTGTGATGAAACATTAGCTTGCGAAAATTGTAATGATTGTCGTAAAGTTAAAGAAAATAAATATAGTGATATTATTCGATTTAATGGTAAAGATAATTCTATAAAAAAGGGTAATATTGAACTGATTCAAGATACCTTTAAAAAGTCTTCTTTAGAAGGAAAAGCTAAGATATATATAATTGAGAATATTGAATATGCTACAAAAGAAGCGATGAATACGTTACTTAAGATGCTTGAAGAGCCAACCGAGGGGATTTATGCAATTTTTACTGCTAATAATGCTAGTCGGGTATTACCAACTATTTTATCTAGATGTCAGGTAATTGATATTAAGCCTGATAGCAAAGAGGTTATAATTGGTGCTTTGTGCCAAGATGGCATTACTAAGGAATCTGCTCATATTTTAGCTTATTTGGCCCCTAGTATAGAAGAAGCTAAGACTTTATACGATGAACGCTTTGAATATATGCAATTGCAAGTAATAAATTTTATTGAGGATTTATTTTTAAAGAGAGCTAATTTGATTATTAATACTCAGACTAATTTATTAAAAAAATATAAAGAGCGTGATGATATAAAATTGTTTTTAAATATGTTAGTATTAGCGATGAAAGATATGTTTCACGTGAAACATACTGATGATATTGTATATTGTGAACATCAAGAATTTTTGAGAAATATAAAAATTGATGAGAGTCAATTGATTAAACAAATAGAAATTATTTTAGAAACTATTTATACTATCGAAAGCAATGCTAATGTACCGATGCTGATGGATAGTATGATGTATAGACTATAGAAGGGAGATATTATGGAAAAAATTAAATTGGCAAGTGTTAAATTTAAAAGTGTTGGTAAAGTTTATTATTTTTCAACAGATATCGAATTAGATAAAGGTGATAAAGTAGTAGTTGAAACAGCACGTGGAGTAGAACTTGGTGAGATTTCACAGTCATTAAAATCAATAAGTGAATTTAATTTAGATACAGAATTAAAAAAAATTACAAGAAAAGCGACACAACGTGATATTGAAGCCTATAAGAAAAATATAATTGATGCCCAAGAAGCTCTAGTTACTTGCCGTGATATTATTTCACGTTATGATGTAGACATACAATTGACTAATTGCGAATTTACACTAGATAAGGCAAAAGTGATTTTTATGTATACATCAGATGTACGGGTAGATTTTAGAGAATTATTAAAAGAATTAGCTACGGTATTTAGATGTCGTATTGAATTACGACAAATAGGACCAAGAGATAAAGCAAAAGTAATAGGTGGGATGGGAACTTGTGGATTACCACTTTGCTGCACATCATTACTTGGTGAATTTAATGGAGTATCAATTAATATGGCAAAAAATCAAATGCTAGCTATTAATATTGAAAAAATATCTGGAGCTTGTGGTCGTTTGATGTGCTGTCTTAAGTATGAAGATGAAGTTTATACAATTGAGAAACAACGTTTTCCTAAAATTGGCAGTCGAGTAAAATATGAAGGAAAAGATGTTAAAGTATTAGGACTTAATGTTATTAATGATCTTGTTAAGATCGATAATGGTGGTGCAATTATCTTTGTTAATCTTGATGAAATTAAGTTTAAACAAAAAGATAATAAATAATGTCTGATCAAGAAGTATTAAATTATTTATTAGCTTATAATAATATGAAAATTATCCAAAGAAAAGATATGTTTAATTTTTCTTTGGATACTGTTTTATTAGCTAATTTTTGCACCATAACTAAAGATGTTAAACAAATTATTGATTTTGGTACTAATAATGCGGCAATTCCGTTACTATTATCACAGCGAACCAATCGTCCGATTACTGGGATAGAAATCCAAAAAGAAGCAGTTGATTTAGCAATTAAGAATATTGAATTAAATAATTTAGAAACACAGATTAATATTGTTCACGCTGATATTGCAGAATATGTCAAAGATGCTAAAAAAGTTGGCCTAGTTATTTGTAATCCACCTTTTTTCAAAGTAGATGAGGATAGTAATTTAAATGAAAATGAATATTTAACAATTGCGCGCCATGAAATTAAGATTAATCTAGAAGGAATTATAAAGAGTGCTGCTCGAATACTTGATAATAAGGGAAAGTTTGCCATGGTTCATCGTCCCGATCGGATGATTGATATTTTGAATTTAATGCAAAAGTATGATATTGAACCAAAAAGAATTCGTTTTGTTTATCCTAAGATTGATCGCGACAGTCATGTTTTATTAGTTGAAGGAATGTATAAAGGAAAAAAAGGATTAAAAATTGAACCACCTTTATATGCACATAATGCAGATGGTAGTTATAGTAATGAGGTAAGAAAAATGTTTGGAGAAAATATTGATGAATAGACAAAAAAGTTTTCAAAATGACCGGCCATGTTTATATTTAGTTGCCACACCAATTGGTAATTTAGAAGAAATGACTTATCGAGCAATTAGAACTTTACAGGAAGTTGATTATATTGGTGCTGAGGATACCAGAAATACTGTTAAAATATTAAATCATTATAATATTAGAACTAAATTAATTTCCCATCATGAGCATAATTTAGGGCAATCGATTCCTAAATTGATTAATTTGTTGCTTGATGGTAATAATATTGCATTAGTTAGTGATGCTGGTTATCCAGCTATTTCTGATCCAGGTTATGAATTAGTAAAAGCTGCAATCGATAATGAGATAAATGTAATTCCAATTAGTGGGGCTAATGCTTGTTTAGATGCATTAGTAGTTTCTGGAATTGCTCCGCAACCATTTTTATTTTATGGCTTCTTAGATCATCAAGATAAGAAGAAGAAAAAAGAGTTGCAGGTATTAAAGAATTATCAAGAAACGATTGTTTTTTACGAATCTCCGCATCGTATTACTAAGACACTTAAATTAATGGAAGATATTCTTGGAGATCGACCAATTGCACTTTGTCGGGAAATAACTAAAAAACATGAGGAAATTTTACGTGGATCTATAAGTGAAATTACTAAAGTTGCTGGTGATTTAAAGGGAGAAATGGTTATTGTTGTTTCTGGCAATAATAATGTTATAGAAGAGACAGTTTTTGAGCAAACTATTGTTGAACATGTTGATGAATATGTTAGCAAAGGAATGACTGTTAAGGATGCAATTAAAGAGGTTGCTAAATTAAGAAATATTAAGAAAAATGAAGTATATGCTACATATCATCAAAAGGACGAGTAATTCGTCTTTTTCAATTAAATAAAATTCTTAAAAGTTTCACGTGAAACATTAAAAAAGATGTTTTATTAGCAATACAATAAATTTGATTTAATTCGACAAATATCGTATTATATGTATGGCGAAAGGATGGGAAAGTTATGGAGTATAGGCACGCAATAAATAATAGAAGAAAATTAAAGAAAAAACCAACAATTGCCCTAGTAGTAATTGTTGTTATAGCAATTTTATTAGGAGGAATATTTTGGTTTATTAACCGCGAGGGACCGTATGATAAGTATAAAGTATATAATAAAGATAACAAGAAATTTGGAACAGTAGAACACTATGAAAAAGACGATGATAGTTTCTTTATTTCATTATATTATCCAAAGACAAAAAACAGTAATTTAGATAAAATTGTTAAAGATTATCAAGAAAATTATGTAAAAGAACAAAAGATTAATAAAAATAGTAAAGATATATTATACATGGACTACTCAATCAATGAAGTATATAATCAGTTTATTAACTTAAAATTTAAAACTATTCGTTATGATGAAGATGACAAAGTAGTAGAAACAAAAGAAAAATTATTTACTTATGATACAAAAAAAGAAAAGATTCTAACTGTTGGAGACAGTTTAAGAAATACTTTTAAAACAGTGTTAGCTAGTAGTCAAGGAATTGATAAAGTAGATGCTAAAAGTAACAATTTAACAGTAGAAAAAGATAAATTAATTATTTACACTACTGAAGATTTGAAAAACAAGATTGAAGTTAATTATAAAGATAATAAAGAATTAATCAAATTAGCGAATAAGAATATACCTTCAGATGCACCTTTAGATGTTGCAGGACCTGCTGCTCAGCCTGAAGTTGATCCAAACAAGAAAATGATTGCTTTCACTCTTGATGATGGACCACACAAAACAAATACTTTAAAAGTAGTTGAAATGTTTGAAAAATATAATGGTCGTGCAACTTTCTTTGAATTAGGGAAAAATATTACTTTATATCCTGATGTGGTAAAAACAGTCTATGAACATGGTTTTGAGATTGCTAGTCACTCTTGGGATCATCCAGATTTAAGAAAGTTGGATGCTGAAGGACTTAATAAACAAATTGTTGATACACAAAATGCAATTTATAAGATTACTGGTGCTGAACCTACATTAATTAGACCACCATATGGTGCTTTCAATGATAATGTAAAATCAGTAGTCAAAAATAATGGAATGGAAATTGCTCTATGGAGTGTTGATACATTGGACTGGAAGTTAAAAGATGCTAATAAAATAAAAGAGACTATTATTAATAATTCATATGATGGTGCAGTAGTTTTATTACATGATATTCATAATTTCTCTGTTGAGGGATTAGAAATGGCTTTGGGAGAACTTTATAACCGTGGTTATCAATTTGTTACTCTTGATACGCTTAAACAATATAAAGATTTGAAAACAGTTTTTCGCTAGTATATGCTAGCGAATTTTTTTACACAAAAAACCATATTTTTAATGTATCTATTATGCAATTGTTTAATATAATCATGATTGGGGTGATTAAATGAATCAAGAAATGATTAATGCTTTTCAAGAACAGAGGCATTTTGAAGAATTGATGCAACCTTATCGGGCAGCTATTATGATTGTAAAGACTAAACTAGAAATCATAGATCAAGAATTGAAATTTAAATGTGAACATAGTCCAATTCATAATATTCAGAGTCGAATTAAATCTCCACAAAGTATTTTAGATAAATTAGAAAGAAAGGGGTTTAGTAAGAACTTTAATAATATTAAAGAGTTAAATGATATAGCTGGCCTGCGAGTGATTTGCCAGTATATCAATGATATTCAATACATTGCACAATTACTAGTTTTACAAGATGATGTAATACAAATAAAACACAATAATTATATTCAATATCCTAAAGAGAATGGTTATCGTAGTTTGCATTTGATTGTGAGTGTACCTGTTTATCAAAGAGAAGGGATGATGCAAGTACCGGTAGAAATCCAAATTAGAACTATTGCAATGGACTGTTGGGCATCGTTGGAACATGAATTAGCTTATAAAACTAATTTTGTTGCTAATAATGATATTAAACAGCGTTTAAAATGGTGCGCCGATATGATGGCTAAGACTGATGAAGAAATGCAAAAAGTTTATTTAGAGTTGAACCAGCCTTGGAGTAACAAAAAATGTTTCACGTGAAACATTTTTTGTTTAATATACTTTTCTAAGTAGAGTTGTTAGTATAAAAATATAAATACATAGTATAATATATACTTTTTAAGAGGCGATTACTATGATATATATAGGTACTATATAGTAGTAAGTAAAAAAATAACCTGTAAGCATATATAAAATGATAAGTAGTTATTTGAATTATAATATTGAGCATATTGTAAAGGTAAACAAAGTATATATGCTTATTTTGTCTATAAAACAGAGTAGCAAAAATATTGTAAGATATTTTTTGTGAAGATAGGTTAAGTAATTATTATTGAGAAATCACATTAGTTTATTTGAAACATAGCTAATATGAAGAAAAAGTAATGTATTTTGTGTAGTGGAAGAAAGTAAACTATTTTTAAATCCATATGATAATGTTGTAAGAGTAGTTATTTTAATAATTGGTATTAATAAAATAATAATGAATAATTTATTTCTAATAGATTTTTAACTTAGATATTAAATCATTGTATATTCATAAAGAAAATAATAACTGTGGTTAAGCTAAAATAAAAATTATATTTATACATTAATTAGTTTTGATTCTTTTAAAGAAGTCAATGATAGTATGGCACAACTTGTTATCTATAAATATTACTGGGCAAAGTAGTATATGTTAGCAATAAGATATTTGTGAGTGCTTAGATAGTAATGGATATATTATTTTCTATAAGATATACGCTATTAATAAAAAAATAAAGGTAAGTTATTGTGAAATTGTTTAAATATTAAAATAAATGTCTAATTATTACTGCTATCGAGGTAGAATTATATCCACGATAAGATTGTAATTTTTTCCAATTATATGAAGCAATAAATAAGTTTCAACAGAAATAAAAAAATATTAAAGAGAGTTAATGCTTGATTCAAAATGTTTCACGTGAAACATTTTGAATCAAAGAAAGGATTAAGTATGTGAGCAAAGAAATAATTAAAAATTAAAGAAGTACTTATTAAAATTGCTACATACTATTGTTCCCACCCAAGAGAAGATGGGATTTTTAAAAGCTGATGATACAATACTAGTTTTATTACAAAATTTTTTAACAGCTAATAATGTTAAAGCTAGTGAATATAGTATGGAACAACGGGCAACATATGTTTATCATTTAATAAATGAAAAATAGATATTTATAATAGATAATTCATATGGAAGAACATTATTAGTCTAAATTTAATTTGACTTTAGGCTTAGAGTTTGCTAAAGTTAAGAGTGGAAAAAGCGAAGATGGGAAGATGTTAAAGTGGCGCATATAGAGACTTAGTGGCAGGTGGAAACTAAGAGTTAAACTTTAAGTGATGGCCCCGGAGCTGTTATCTTGAATAGTTAAAGATAATCGTTTGACTTGCGTTAAAAGTATTGAGTGACACAGCAATGTGTAAAAAAGGTGGTACCGCGATTATTCGTCCTTTTATTAGGGCGTTTTTTTATTTAAAAATAAAGGAGAAATATATATGAAGAATGAAAAAGATTATTATTTAACAACTGCAATTACATATACTTCAGGAAAACCTCATATTGGAAATACTTATGAAATTATTTTAGCAGATGCAATTGCTCGATTTAAAAGACAAGAAGGATATAATGTTTATTTCCAAACTGGGACAGATGAACATGGTCAAAAAATTGAGTTAAAAGCTAAAGAAGCAGGAATCCCGCCAAAGCAGTTTGTTGATGAAAAAGCTGGTGAAGTAAAAAGAATTTGGGATTTAATGGATACTACATATGATCGATTTATGAGAACGACTGATGATTATCATAAGTCACAAGTACAAAAAATCTTCAAAAAATTATATGATCAAGGGGATATTTACTTAGGTCATTATGAAGGTAAATATTGTACGGCTTGTGAATCATTTTTTACAGAATCACAACTAGTAGATGGAAAATGTCCAGACTGTGGGGGTGAAGTCCATGATGCTAAGGAAGAAGCATATTTCTTTAAATTATCAAAATATGCTGATCGTTTAATTGAACATATTGAAACACACCCTGAATTTATTCAACCAGTATCACGAAAGAATGAAATGATGAATAATTTTTTAAAACCAGGATTACAAGATTTATGCGTATCAAGAACCTCATTTACTTGGTCGATTCCCGTAGATTTTGATCCTAAACATGTTGTTTATGTATGGATTGATGCATTAAGTAACTATATTACAGGATTAGGGTATGATGTCGATGGTAATCATGGCGAATTATATCAAAAGTATTGGCCTGCAGATCTACATTTAATTGGTAAAGATATTGTGCGTTTCCATACTATTTATTGGCCAATTATGCTAATGGCTTTAGATATTCCTTTACCTAAACAAGTATTTGGACATCCATGGTTATTACAAGGTGAAAGTAAAATGTCAAAATCAAAAGGAAATGTAATCTATGCAGATGATTTAGTAGACATTTTTGGTGTAGATGCAGTTAGATATTATGTTTTACATGAAATTCCATATGATAATGATGGAAGCATCACCTGGGATCTTTTAGTAGAAAGAATTAATTCTGATTTAGCTAATGTCTTAGGAAATTTAGTAAATCGTACTATTGCTATGTCAAATAAATACTTTGGCGGAATTGTTAATAACCCAAAAGTTACAGAAGCAGTTGATGATGAGTTAATTGAAATAGCATTAGCAATGCCTAAAAAAGTAATTGGTAAGATGGATGAATTTAAGTCATCTGATGCCCTTGATGCCATCTTTACATTATTAAGAAGAACTAATAAATATATTGATGAAACAATGCCATGGGCGCTTGCTAAAGATGAAACAAAAAGGGATCGTTTAGCGACAGTTCTTTATAACTTAATTGAAAGTATTCGTTTTGCAGCGATTGCGTTAATTCCATATATGCCATCTACTGCTAATAAGATTTTAGATCAAATTAATACTGATCAAAGAGATTTATTAGCTTTAGATACTTTTGGAACATATAAAGAAGGTACCAAAGTAGCTGAAAAACCAGAAATGTTATTTGCTCGTTTGGATCCAAAAGAAATTCAAAAGAAAGTAGAAGCATTGCAACCGGCAAAACCAGAAGTAAAAGAAGAACCAAAAGAAGATAATACAATTACTATTGATGACTTTAAGAAAATTGAATTAATTGTTGGAACAGTAGAAGAATGCAAAAAACATCCGGATGCTGATAAATTATTAGTATCACAAATTAATTTAGGAAAAGAAACAAGACAAATTGTTAGTGGTATCGCTGATCATTATACTCCGGAAGAATTCGTTGGTAAAAAAGTAATTGTTGTAGCAAACTTAAAACCAGCTAAACTACGAGGGATTGAGTCACAAGGAATGATTTTAGCTGGAGATAAAAAGGGATTATTAGAAGTAATTAGCGTTGAAAATTTACCAAACGGGACAAAAATACATTAATGGCTTCTTTATATCCATTTATTAAAGAGGATATTCTTAAAGATATCCAAAGTGGAGTTTATCAAGAAGATAAAATGCTTCCACCTGAACGAGAATTCACTGAAAAATATCGAGTATCAAGAATGACAATTCGTCGAGCTTTAGATGAATTGATTCAAGATGGAGTTTTAATTAGAAAGTCTGGCAGTGGTGTTTTTATTGCTAAAAATAAAAAGTCACGTAGTATTTCTAAAGTATCAATCCAAACTGATGAAGAAATTGTTAAAACTTATGGTAAAGTTATAATTAAGGTAGTCTCTATAAAAACAGTTGTAAATCATCCTTTAGCACTTAGATATCTTGATGTTAAAACTGATGAGGAAGTATATCAGTTAAAGAGAGTTCAATATGGTGGTAAAACTCCAATTGTCTATGAAAATATTTTCTTACCCAAACGCTATTTTAATTCACTAGATAAGATTGATTGCACAAGATCAATGAGCCAAATTGTTCATGAAACAATAAAAGTTAAAGAGGCAACCAATCGTTCAATTGAGGTTGAGGCACGGTTAGCATCTAAAAAACTTGCAACATATTTAGAAGTTGCTAAGAATGCTCCAATCTTGCAAACAACAATTATTGAAAAGAATGCTGAAAATAATCCTTTATATTGTGGTGTCAATAGTTTTGATGCTACCGAATTTAAATATACATCTGAGTAGTTAAAATGAAGTAAGCCCAGAATCGATTGGATTTGATTCTGGGCCTTGTTTATCTATTAAAACTTTATTGATAATTTCTAGTTTTAGTTTTTGAAGAATAATGATTATTCTTATCTTTTTGCAAAATATCATATATGTGTTTATTAATGATTTTTATCAAATACAGGATACCGTTCTTATTTATTTTATATTTTTGATAATAAACTTATAACAAGCTCTGCTTTCACTTATTATATATTTCTATATATGTTCTTTTGTTAGCCTTGCCATAATAAAACCCCTTCCAGCTGGTTGTGTCCAACTGAAGAGGGGACTTCATTATAGTTGTTTTTAAATAACTATTATTTGATTGTTTTTAACCATAAAATAAATTCATCAACAGGTAGTGGTTTTGAATAAATATAGCCTTGAACCATATTACAATGGACAGATTTTAGAAATTCTAACTGTTCTAAAGTTTCAATTCCTTCAGCTACAAGCGATATATTCAGTTTATCTGCTAGTTCAATGAAGTTGGCAATAATATCCTTACTTTTTTGACTACTTATATCATCAAAGAACTTTTTATCCATTTTTATGCCATCTACTTTAAAGTCTTTTAATAATCCTAAAGATGAGAATCCAGCACCAAAATCATCTAGAGAACATAGGAAACCATATTGATGAATTTGATGAATTGTATCTTTAATACTTTCAATTTGCTGATTATCAAAGAAAATGGATTCAGTAAGTTCTAATTCAATCAAATTATTTGGAATTCTATATTGTTCTTTAATTCTTGCAAATGCTTTTAAGAAATCATTATCTTTAAAATGAACTCGAGAGACATTGACTGAAATAACAAATGGTTTTTCACCACGAGCAATCATATCCTGTAAAAAGATACATACTTTTTCGAATATATATAGGTCGAGTTTAATAATATTATCATTTCTTTCGAAAAGTGGAATAAAATCAGATGGATATATAGTTCCTCGCTCAGGATGGAACCAGCGAACTAAAGCTTCAGCTCCACCGATTTTATTATTAGAAATAATAATTTTTGGTTGTAAAAACATATGAAAATCTTTGTTTTTTATTGAATTCTCAAATAAATCATTTAATTCCTGTTCTTTTTTCATGGTATCCAAAATTTCTTTATCATAGTAAGTACATTTTGATTTCTTACTATTAAGGCGGCAGGCCAAACGAGCATAATCTTGAATAATATTAATTTCTGAATTAGGATTTTCAATTAAACAAGCGCCTTGCAAGATAGTTAATTGTGATGCTTTGTTCTTTGCAAATGAATTAATTTCAGCAATTATCATATCAAGTCGTGTTTGAATAATTTGTTTATTAGATTCATTTAGACAAATAAAGAAATGATCATTTTCACTTCGAGCAACAAGTTCATTAGAGCTAATGTTATTGTAAATAACATTATAAATATGTTTTAAAACATCATTCCCTTTATTAAAGCCATAATTCTGATTGATCAACTTAAATTGTTTAATATCTAAAAAAATAACCGTATAATTAGATGGGGGCGCGGTATTTACTAATTTTTGCGCATCTAATTGAAAACCAGCATTATTCAATCCTGCAGTCAATGGATCAGTAAAGGCAATTTTCTCTAACCAGTTCTTGTGTTTTTTGTAAGATAGAAAAATTAAATATAAAAGAACTGAGAAAACACAAATGACACAAGCAACTAAAATAAAGTTATAGAAAATATATTGATTTGTACCACTTGAAATCAGTTCGCCAGGAACTAAGGTTAATAATGTCCAATCATTATGGTCAAGATAATGATAAGATATTATTAAAGAAGTATCATCACTAGCAGTAAACTCAAAAACACCAGATTTACCATTAATGATATTTTTACGCATTTTTTTAATATGATTTACAGCATCAGTATCTGTTCCATCTTTAAAGATATTATCTAACTGCATAAATGGTTTAAGATCAGTGGGAGAAATGACAACATTACCGTTCTGATCAATAATGCAAGATAGACCTTGGCCATTAAAACTTTTAGGTTTAATTAAATTTTGGATATTTTCTTTATCACGAATACCAATAAGTACTTTTGATATTCCTTTCTCATCATAGATCGGTGTAGAAAAAAGAAGACTCTGACCATCAAGATAGATTAGGTTATTTTCACCTTTAAATGATGAACTTACTAGTGATAAATCAAATGTTTCAGATTGCTCGGGAATTGTATTGCCTTTATCATCAATAACAAACAAATCAGTAAATTCTAAACTTTTACATTTTTTTTGAAGAAAAGAAGAAATCTCCTGATTATCAGGCAAAATATTTATTGAATCAGATAATAGTCTTAACGAAGATTTTATAGCTTCGATTCGCATAGAAATATCATCTGCTAATTGTGAAGTAACATCGTTTACATAAGTATTGGTACTTGAGCCCAAAGTATTATTTAAATTAATTGTATTAAAAATCATCAAGACAATTATGACGATTAAAATTATATAAATATATATTAATTTACCAACAGGGTAGATAGAAGGTTTTTTATTAACTATATTTTTACCAATTTTTTTCATTATAAAAAACTCCCAACTATAAAATTATATCAATTTAATTTTATCATTACCGTAAAAATAAACAATTAAATAATTGGGTACATAAGCATATAGTAGAAAGATTTTTTTTGTGATAAAATTATATTTATATAAATAAATCTAAGTAATTTAATATTATGTGCCTATTTAACGATAAAGGAGTTGATCGTAGTGAAGCAAAAACAAACGTTATTTAATTATTTATACAACAATCTTCATGATTTGATTGTAAGTGGACGTCTTCCTTATGGCTCGAAGCTACCATCAATTTCTGAGTTGTGCGAATTTTACAATATTGGAATTCGAACGGTTAAAGATGTATTGCACGTATTAAAAGAAGAGGGCTATATTTCGACCCATGAACGTAAAGCGACAACCGTTGTGTATAACATTCATAGTAAATTCAAAGAAGATGGCCTTGAATATGTATTAGAGCATCGTCAGGAAATAATCGATGTGTATAAAACGATTGGTTTAATTATGCCGGTAATTTTTTCTTTTGCAGCACAGATATGGGATGAAGAAGACTTACAATTATGCTCTCAAAGATTAAAAGAATCAGAAGATAAGAGTGCAGAGGAACGTGAACGGATATGTACTCGAATATTTTTTGAACTGTTAGATAAATCACATAATCCTTTATTACGAGATATTTTCTCCAGCTTAGAAATATATGCAAGACCAGTATTCTTTGTTAATTATGAAAAATATATTAATTATTTTAATTTAGAATATACTTTTAAAAGTATTACATGGGTTACAAGTTCGTTATTAACTAGGGATAAAAGTGAAATTGAATATCGTTTTGGTTTAATGTACGATACAGTTATCAATGTTATTGAAA
This sequence comes from Erysipelatoclostridium sp. MSK.23.31, assembly GCF_019125875.1. Classification (NCBI taxonomy): domain Bacteria; kingdom Bacillati; phylum Bacillota; class Erysipelotrichia; order Erysipelotrichales; family Coprobacillaceae; genus Thomasclavelia; species Erysipelatoclostridium sp. MSK.23.31. Next base: position 18,592 of record NZ_JAHOCB010000031.1, read on the forward strand.
AAACATTAACGGACCTAGCTCTTAAATATCCTGAAATAAAAGAAATGACACCCAACTATACCTGGTCTGCAGAATTAGGCAGAGATCATTGTTATACACAAATAGCTCGTGATTTAATTAATAAGATCTCATTAGGTATTTATCCAGTGGGAAGCTTTTTACCGCCAGAAGCAAAATTAGCTAAAATGTATAAAGTTAGCGTTTCTACAATTAGAAAAAGTCTACATATGTTGAATGAATTAGGTTTTGGTGAAACAATGAATGTTAAAGGTACTAGGGTAGTGATACAAGATGAGCAGACTGCAATTAAATGTATGCAAAATAAACAATACCGGCAAGATACTTTATTATATTTAAACGGTGTTCAGGCAATGGTAATTTTAATCAAAAAAGCTGCAACCTTAGCTTTTCCAAATATTACGCAAGAAAAGATCAAAAATCTTCAGGGTGAAATAGAAGATTCAAAGAATCTTATGTTGGAATGTTTGCTTAATTGTATAGTTGACAATTTACCACTGTTACCGTTTAAAACAATTATACAAGAAACTAATAAAATTATTTATTGGGGTTATTATTTTGCTTTTTACCCAAGTGAAAAGCAAAGTATTAATATAATTAACATTAAAAGTAAAAAGGCATTAGAATATCTTTGCTTAGGTGAAGCAGAATGTTTTGCTGACGAAATATCATCGAGTTATAATCATTCACTTAATGTTGTTCGTGATTATTTAATTGAATATGGTTTAGGAGAGGCTAAAAATATTATTTCACCGGAATAAAGTTATATTTATAGAAATATAACTTTTTTATTTTAGAAAATTGTATAGACAATAATATATTTATGATATGATATATATAGAGGTGAATATGATGGAAATAGAAAAATGGCTAAATGATGTATTAGAGAAGAAAAATAAACGAGCAATGCCAATAATTACCTTTCCAGCAGCAACAAAGTTAAATATTAGTGTCAAAAAATTAATTAATGATACCGATCAACAAGTTGCAGCTCTTAAGATAATTAAAGAGGAGTGTAATCCATTAGCAATTTTAGGTTTTATGGATTTATCGGTTGAAGCAGAATGTTTTGGTGCAGAAATAAAGGTTACTGATAACGAAGTACCGACAGTAGTTGGTCAATTAATTGAAGATGAAGATGATGCTCAGGCATTAAAGGTTCCTGCAGTGGGAAGCGGTCGAAGTCAATTATATATTGATGCAATCAAAAAAACTAAAGCAGAAATTAAAGATATCCCTATTTTGGGAGGTTGTATTGGTCCGTTTAGTTTGGCTGGTCGTTTAATGGATGTAAGTGAAGCAATGATCAATTGTTATGAGGAGCCAGAAATGGTGCATATTGTATTAGAAAAGGCTACAAAATTTTTGATCGACTATATTTCAGCGTATAAAGAAGCTGGAGCTGATGGAATTTTAATGGCAGAACCACTAGCTGGGGTGCTATCGCCAGTTTTGGCGACTGAATTTTCTAGTACCTATGTAAAAAAGATAGTTACAGCAGTTCAAGATGAAAATTTTATGGTCGTATACCATAATTGTGGTAATAATACTTTAAAAATGATTGATGATTTTAAAGAAATTAAAGCACGAGCATATCATTTTGGTAATGCTATTAACATAAAAAAAATGCTAGAACTAATGCCAAAGGATTGTCTTGTTATGGGAAATATAGACCCAGTGGAAATAATTAGTAACGGAACCCCAGAAACAATCAAAGAAATTACACTAAATTTATTAAAAGAGTGTAAAGATTATCGTAATTTTATTATTTCGAGTGGTTGTGATATTCCTCCATTAGCCCCATGGAAAAATATTAAAGCTTTTATGGAAGTTTGTGAAAATTATTATGAAAACGATTCTTGAATATTTACAGGAACAAGATTGTAATTTTATCGCCCCTTGTAATGGTCAAAAAAAATGTGGAAAATGTAAAGTAAAAGCTACCAATCGAATCATCGAGGTTAATCATGATGATCTAAAACTGCTTACTAAAAAAGAGCTGGATCAAGGATATCGTTTAGCCTGCAGTCATTTATATCATCAGGGTGACCGATTTATTTTGCCACAAGCAGACGGAGTTATTGAGGATAGTATATATTTAAATGATACCGTAGTAATTACCGAACCTGTTGAGAAAGTTGGAATTATCATTGATATTGGAACAACAACAGTAGCAATGAAATGGCTCAATTTAAAAAGCGGAATGATTATTGAAAGTCAGTCTTTCTTTAATCCTCAAGGCAAATTTGGAAGTGATGTGATTGCTCGAATTGATTTTGATAATCGTGATAATGATCATAAATTAGGTGAACTAATAATTAAAGAAATATTTAGTCGAATCAATGTGTCTACAAAAATCAAAGAAATATTAGTTTGTGGTAATGCAACAATGATTAATTTGTTTTTAAAAGAAAAGGTAAAAACAATTGGAGTATCACCATTTGATGTACCAATCTTAACAATGACTGAATATCCTTTAAATTATTTTATAAAGAGTTCAGTAAAGATTGAAGTTATGACTATGAATCATATTTCTGCTTATGTGGGGAGTGATATTGTCATGGGAATTTATGCTACTAATATGGATAAAAACAAGGAAAATATATTACTGGTGGATTTGGGAACTAATGGTGAGATGGTGATAGGAAATAAGCATCGTCTATTAGCGACATCTTGTCCTGCTGGGCCTGCCTTTGAAGGGGTAAATATTGAATGTGGTGGTCCAAGTATTGCTGGCGCTGTTTGTGCGACTAAAGTCGAAAATAATAAGCTTGTCTATAAAACAATTGATAATCAAGATGCTAATAGTATCTGTGGTAGTGGTTTAATTTCTTTAATCGCTAATTTGCTACGTTTAGGAATTATTGATGATACAGGTAATTTTTTAAATAAGCAAAAAAAATACTATTTAAATGATGAAGTATATTTATCAATTAAAGATATAAAAGCTTTTATGTTAGCAAAAGCAGCAATTCAAGCGGGAAAAGAAGTATTATTGAAGGAATTGAATGAAGAAGTAACAACTATTTATATTGCGGGTGGCTTCGGAAATTATTTGGAGAAAGCGGATCTTGTTACCTTGAATATTATTAGTTCAGAAGAAGTTAACAAAGTTCAATATATTAAAAATAGTGCTATCAGTGGTCTTTATAAACTAATATTGACACGAGATTTTCAGCGAGTTCAACATATTAGTAATCAAACAAAAGTTATCTATTTAGAAAAAGATCCTGATTTTAATGATTATTGGATAGATGCGATGGTGTTTTCATGATAAAAGTTATTGCTTGCAAAATATACGAATATTATATTTCACAACTAGACTTATCACTTGATAATTATGAATTTGTATATCTAGATATACAACAACATAATCAACCACATACTTTAGCAAAAAATATCCAAAAAGAAATTGATAAGAGCAGGGGGGATGAAAAAATAATTGTTTTATATGGACTTTGCGGTAATGCTTTAGTTGAAATACAAGCACGCAATATTCCTGTATATCTAGTTAGAGTGCATGATTGTTTAACTGTTTTATTGGGGAGCAAACAGCGATTTAAACAATTATTTTCAAATCGCTTGTCTTCTTCATGGAGCTGTTATAGTTTAAAAGTTAATGGCTGTAATGTTTATGAAGATGAACAATATTTAAAGTGGTGTCAGCGATACGATCAAGAAACAGCAGACTATTTGAAATCCCAATTACAAACGCAGGATAATGTATACCTAATTTATAATTATTGTGACGATGTTCCTTTTCTTAAAAATCAGGAACAAATTAAAATAGATTTAAAATTTTTAAAACAAATATTATTACAAACTAGTAATGAATTAGTAATTTTAGAAAAAAATCAAAAAGTTGTAATTAGTAGTGATATCGATCAAGTATTTGAGATAATGGAGGAGTAGAAATGATTGAAGAAATTAGTGAATTAATTCAAAAAGGACAAGCTAAAAAGGTTGTCAAATTGGTAAATGAAGCTTTAGAAGCTGGCTTTCCAGCAACGGATATTCTTAATCAGGGGTTGTTGAAAGGTATGGATGCCATTGGTGTAAAATTTAAAAATGAAGAAGTTTTTGTTCCCGAAGTATTAGTTGCAGCTCGGGCGATGAATAAGGGAATCGAGATTTTAAAGCCATATTTACAAGATACGGAACATCAAAGTAAGGGAACCGTTATTCTCGGTACTGTAAAAGGTGATCTTCACGATATTGGAAAAAATTTAGTTAAGATCATGTTGGAAGGAAAAGGTTTAGAAGTAGTTGATTTAGGTGTCGATGTAGATGCACAAAAATTTGTTGAAGAAGCAAAAATACATCAAGCACAAATTATCTGCTGTAGTGCTCTTCTAACAACGACAATGCCAGAAATGAAAAAAGTAGTTGATTTAGTTGCTCAAGAACATTTAAATGTTAAAGTTATGATTGGTGGAGCACCTGTTAATCAAGATTATTGTAATGAAATAGGCGCTGATTATTATACAGATGATGCCACTAGTGCAAGTGAAGTTGCTTATGCAATCGTGGGAGGTACGTTATGTTAACTAAAGCAAAAAAAGAACAGTTAGTTGAAGATTTTGAAAAATGGTGGGAGCATAAATTAGAACGGCCAATTATTCAAGTAACTTTATTTGATGAAGATTATCAACCTCAAAAACACCGATATAATCGAGGGGAATTATTAGAAATGCTATATGATTTAGATAAGCCGGTTAATGAGGTAGTTCAAGCATATCAAGAAACATTTTTTTCGAATATTTATTTGGGTGATGCTTTTCCTATCTTTTATATGCGCTCAACCGGAGTTTTAGGAGCCTATTTAGGTCAAACTTATCATATTGATGTAAAACAAGGGACAATTTGGTTTCAAGAAATGAAAGGATGTGAGTTAGAAGATATTCATCCTCGCCTAGAGGAAACATATCCCTTATATCAAAGATCATTAGAACTAATCAAAGCATTTAATCAGTTTTATGGAGATGATATTGCAATGGGAATTGCTAATCTTGGAGGAATGATGGATATCGTTGAATCAATGAGAGGGGCAAATAACTCACTAATTGATTTATATGATGATCCTGATGAAGTTCAACGTTTAAATGATGACATTTACAAAGCATTTGAACAAGCCTATGAAGAGATGATTGCTAGTATTGATTTAAATAATACTTTGGGTTATACCGGATGGATCAGTCTATTATCACAAAAACCATATTTTATTTCTCAATGCGATTTTTGTTGTATGATTGGTCCAGAGCAATTTGATGAGTTTGTTTTTGAAACCTTAAAGAAAGAGGCATCCTTGATTGAGCGTTCATTCTATCATTTAGATGGTCCTGGTGCAGTACGTCATCTTGATAAGATCATTGAATGTGGTTTTAAAGGAATTCAATGGATCAATGGTGCTGGAGCAAAACCATTAAATGATCCTTGCTGGAATGAAATTTATCAAAAAGTACATGATGCGGGCTTACTACTACAAGTTAATATAAGTGGCAAAGAAGAATTAGAATATATTGATTATATTGTTGATTATCTTGGAAGTCCTAAAGGTATTGCTTTTATTTGTACTGGCAGCAGTAAAGATAAAGAAGTCTTTGAAGCTTATTTAGAAAAATATCATATTCCTAATTAAGTACCATAATCATGGTACTTTTTTTAAAAGCTTCACGTGAAACTATTCAATTATGATATAATAAAAAATAAGGATAAGGGGGATAAATTATGCAGTTACCAGAAAAAGTAGAACTGGCTTTTTTACCAACACCAATATATAAACTAGAGAAGTTATCTAAACAATTCCAAAAAAATATTTATATAAAAAGAGATGATTTAACTGGAATAGAAACATCGGGTAATAAAATTAGAAAGTTAGAATATTCATTGAGAGAAGCATTTGAACAAGGTTGTGATTTAGTCATTACTTGTGGGGGTATGCAGTCAAATCATGCTCGTGCAACAGCCTATGCCGCAGCTAAGTTATCAATGAAAAGCTGCTTATTACTTCGTGGCAATGGAAGTAGTGAGCCAGTCGAAGGAAACTATTTTTTAGATCGCTTAGTTGGTGCAGATATTGTTATCAAAGAACCTGAAATTTTTAATCATGATAAGGATAAGATCATGCTGAAATTAAAAACTGCCTATGAAGCTAAAGGATATAAACCATATATTATTCCAATGGGAGCAAGTAATGGAATTGGTACTTTAGGTTATGTTGAAGCTTTTACAGAAATCTTAAAACAAGAAGAAGCTATGAAAGTAGAATTTGATACAATTATTAATGCTGTTGGCAGTGGGGGGACTTATGCAGGTTTATATATTGGAAATGAGCTTAATCGTACTAAAAAACAAATTATTGGATTTAATGTTTGCGATGATAAGGAATACTTTATTAAGGAGATAACAAAAATTATTAAAGAGGCGCAAGTATATTTTGATCAGGAAATAAAAACAGAGCGGATCAAGATAATTGATGGTTATGTTGGTCAGGGATATGCTTTAAGTCGAAGTGAAGAACTTGATGCTATTGCATCTTTAGCTAAATTAGAAGCAGTAGTATTAGATCCTGTATATACTGGTAAGGCATACTATGGTTTGATCAATGAATTAGAAAAAGGAACGTTTGTTGATAGTGAAAATATTTTATTTATGCATACTGGTGGAATCTTTGGGCTATTCCTGAAACAAAGTCAATTTAAATAAAAAAAGGTAGTATTATGAAATGGACACTGTTATTTGGACAACCAAATAATGGAGGTTCTTTTTATAATATTACCTTTTAATAAAAGCTTATTTATGAGGTGCTAATTTTACCAGGATACCACTGCCAGCTAATCGAGGTCGGATGACTAAATAGATAGTAGAAGCTAAGGCGACAGTAATAACAGCATTAACTGAAGTTGTAATAGCGTTCCAGCTTGCTAAGGTGGCAGCAGCCTTTTCTGGAGCACCTAAAATCATCGAATTATAAAAATAGCCAAAGATTGGCTCTCCAACCACATTAAAAAACATTCCAGCCATACAAGAAATGACAACATAAATTATTAAATGAGAATCATTATCATGTTTTTCAATTTTGAAAATTTTATGTGCAACTAATCCAGTAACGATTCCAATCATTAATTTAAGGATAATTGTTTTAGGTGCATAGGTAACATAAACAGGATCAAGTAGATCACCAATTCCCATTCCAATCGCTCCTGCAATTCCTCCAGGAAGTCCCCCTAGCAATAATGCAGCTAAGACACAAAAGGTATTTCCTAAATGAAATGATGTAGTTCCCCCTGGCGTTGGTATTTTGATTTGTAGAAAAGTAAAAGAGACATAGGCTAATGCAGCCATCAAACCAATTGTCGCTATTTTAAGTGTTTTATTATTCATAAAAATCCCCCTATTTATTAAATCTATAAGTATCTTAACATTACACTGGATATTAAAAAAGATACAGTTTTTAATAAATTTATAAGGACAGTAAGAAAATTTGCAAGTTTTAGGATTGTACAATTATTAATGGTTAAGTTACAATATAATTATAGTAGTCTAGGAGGTGTCAGGATTGAAATTCAAAAATATCGAAGAGTTAATGGATAAACTAAATAATGAATATAAAGTCCTTCTAGATGTTATTGATAATGTTATTCTCGTAATTGATAATGAAATGAAGATACTTTTTGTGAACCGAAAAGGTCGTAAGCTGATAGGTGAAAATGTATTAATGCAGCCTTGTAAAGCTCTTAAAATGGATAATTGTAGTACGGAAAAGTGCTGTATTATGCGTTACCTTCACGGTTTACAACCATTAGATAATCTTCATAAAGATGGAAGTGTAGAAAAAGTAACAGTTTCAAGATTTTATGATAACCAAAACAATCCGCAAGGTTTTATTATCGTAGCTACCGATATAACCGAATTATCAAATATGAAAAAGGAGCTTCTAATAGGTGAAGAAATTTATAAGCTTGCTTTAAAACAAGCAAATACAACATTGTGGCAATATGATGTGTTAAATCATACAATTGAGCAGCTATTTTGTCCTGATGAAGTTGCATTAGGAATTTTAGATATTAATAAAACTTATTATAATATCCCAGAAAGTTTGGTTGAAGCAAAGATCATCAGTCAAGAGGATGGTTTACGAGTAAGAAAATTATGCCAAGAGATTGAAAAAGGCAGGCCTGAAACTTCAATTGAATTAAAGATGAAGCGTGGAGATGGAGAAGAACGCTGGATCAGTCTAAAATGTTCAACAATCTTTGATGAGCAGGGACGTGCAGTTAAATCAATTGGAATCGGTAAAGATATTACGGATTTTGTTGAACTAAAGAGCAAGTATGAAATTGAACGAGAATATCGTGAGGCTTTAGGTAAAGATGCACTGAGTTATATTGAAGTTAATTTAACGATGAATGAAGTTATTGATCGGAAAATAGCAAAAAATAATTTTATTGATTTTTATGATGGTAAAAACTATGAAAAATCAATTTTAAAACTAAGTGAAAATTCAATTCCTAGTGAGTATGGCAAAGTGCTTCGTGAATTAAATCGGCAAAATTTATTAAATAATTATCGTGATGGAAAACGTAAATTAGATTTAGAATATCAATTCTATAATAAGTTTAAAGATAATTATAATTTTATTCAAATTACACTATATTTGATTGAATTTAATAAAGATATTTATGCTTGTGGTTATATCAAGGATATTAATGAAAATAAAGTACATGATCTTGTACTAAAGAAGAAAATTGAATTAGATCCACTAACAGGGCTATATAATCGAGAAGCTATTGAAATTAAAACAAATGAAATTATTCAAAATTTTCCTGAAAATAATCATGCGATTATGATCTTAGACATTGATAATTTTAAGCAGGTTAATGATAATTTCGGTCATTTATACGGTGATGCATTTTTGTGTGAAATATCTCGAAAAATAAAATCTAAATTTCGAAATGATGACTTAGTTGCTCGTCTTGGTGGTGATGAGTATTTAGTTTTAATGAAGAATATTTCAAACAGTGAACTAGCTATTGATAAGGCTAATGATCTATGTAAACTGATTGAAGGTGCTTATGGAACTGGAGGAACAAAAGTTAAAGTAACGGTATCTGTAGGGGTAGTTTTATACCCTAATCATGGAAAAACATTTGATGAGTTATATCACCATGGTGATCAGGCTTTATACAAAATTAAAAAGAATAATAAAAATGGTGTTTGTTTGTATGATGAGAGTTTAGAGATTAGTGATGGTCAATTGGATAAAGTGAATAATATTGTTGATCGGGCTACCAAAAAGTTTTCTGATAATGTTGGTGAGTATATTTTTAGAATTTTATATAAATGTCAAGATTTAAATGAAACAATTACAGCAGTCCTAGAATTATTGGGAATGCATTATTATATGAGCCAAAATTTAATTATTGTACGAGATTTGGATATTGGGAAATACAAAGTAAATAATTATTGGAGTTCAAAGAATGAAGATTTAACAAAAGTTATTGATGTTACTTATCATGATTATTGGCCTGAGTATGTACGGCAATTTGATGATGAGGGGATTCTTTGGGTCAATGATATCAAGGCTTCAGATGTTTCTCCAGCAATTAAAACACTTTATGCTAATAGTAAGACCCGTATGGTAATTAGTGGTCTTATTAAAAATGGCGATGATATTATTGGTATCATAAGCATGGAACATGAAAAACCCTACGCTTATAAAGCGGAAGAAAAAGAAATGTTATTAACTTCGATTGCTATCATTAGTACTTTTCTTGTTAAAAAATATCAGGAAAAAGAAAAGAATCAGTATTTAAATGCAATTCAAATGATTTTAGATTTCCAAGAAAATGGGATTTACGTTATTGATCCCAACACTTATAAACTTGTGTATTATAATCATAAAATCAAACATATTTTTAATCAGGTAAAAGTTGGTGATTATTGCTATAAGTCTTTTAGAGGCTATGATGAACCATGCGCTGACTGCCCAATTAAAGATATGAAGGATAGCGATTTATCGTATACTAAATTGATTTATAATTGTAACATTAGTGCTCAGTTGGAGACAACGGTAAAACGTGTTCGGTGGATCAATGGTCAAGATGTTGCTGCAGTTACTAGTATCGATATAACAAAATATTATAATGAAAAGTAGGATCAAAGTATCCTACTTTCTAAATAAAGGGGGATTTTTTTTATGAGAATTTATTTCCGGGGAAATTTATACGGTTGTAATCAGGCAACTGCTTTTGTAGAAGATAAGGGAAAAATTATCTTTATCGGAAGTGATAAGGAAGCATTAAAATATTCTGGTGAACAAATTGATTTAAATAATAAATATGTATATCCAGGTTTTAATGATTCGCATATGCATTTAGTTAATTATGGTCAAAGTTTAAAAAATGTTCTATTAGAAAAGCATACTAATTCGCTTAAAGCACTTTTAGAAGAATTAAAGAAACATTTAGTAAAGGGGCAGTGGCTGATTGGGCGGGGCTGGAATCATGATTATTTTACAGATGAACAGCGTTTTCCTACCCGAAAAGATCTTGATATGATTAGTGAAGAGGAACCGATTGTAATTACGCGGACTTGTGGACATATCTTAGTTGCTAATAGCAAAGCAATTGAATTAGCAAATATTACCAGTGAAGCAGTCGAGGGCGGCTATTTTGATTTAGATGCAGGATTATTTCAAGAAAATGCACTTTATTTGATCTATGATACAATCCCTCAGCCAACTATTGAAGAAATAAAAGATAATATTTTAATCGCTCAAAAAGAGTTACATAGTTATGGAATAACATCTGTTCAAAGTGACGATCTCTTGAGTGCCACTAGTGATTATCATGATGCTCTACAGGCTTTTGAACAATTAAGAGCAGAAAATAAACTAACGATAAGAGTTTACGAACAAGCACAGTTGCCGACGTTAAAAGCCTTAAAAGAGTTTATTAATTTAGGTTATTGTACCGGTAGTGGTGATGAGTTTTTTAAAATAGGCCCATTAAAAATGCTTGGGGATGGATCATTAGGAGCACGAACTGCTTTTTTAAGTAAGCCTTATTATGATGCACCTAAGACACGAGGAATTCCTGTTTTTAGTCGTGAAGAAATCAAAATGATGTTTGACTACGCTAATCGTCATGAGATGCAGATTGCTATTCACGCAATTGGTGATGGAATCTTAGATTGGATTTTTGAAGGATACGAAAATGCGTTAAAAAACTATTCTCGTGAAGATCCACGACATGGTATTGTGCATTGTCAGATCACTCGAGAAGATCAGTTGCTTAAATATCAGCAGTTACATTTACATGCTTATATTCAAAGTGTCTTTTTAGATTATGATAATCATATTATTAATCAAAGGGTTTCTCCCCAATTAGCACAAACATCATATAATTTTAAAACACTTCGTAATATAACGACTATTTCTAATGGGTCAGACTGTCCAGTTGAAGCCCCAGATGTTTTAAAAGGGATTCAATTAGCGGTTACAAGAACATCTATCGATGGGACTGGACCATATCTAAAAGAGCAGGCATTAACTAGAGAAGAAGCGATCGAGTCGTTTACGATCGGTGGTGCATATGCTTCATTTGAAGAAGAGGTCAAAGGAACTTTGGAGGTAGGAAAGTATTGCGATTTTGTTGTGCTTAGTGATAATATATTAGACGTAGATGTTCAGCATATTAAAGACATTAAAGTATTGGCTACTTATGTAGGTGGGCAATTAGTCTATGGAGGTCAGTAAATGAGAGTAAATGAACAGGCAGTAAAAAATATTTTAAAATCGGTTGGTAATGCTAAATTGGTCGCAGCAACAAAATATGTTGGAATTGAAGAGATTAATGAATTAGAAAAACTAGGAGTAAAGTATTTTGGCGAAAATCGAGTCCAAGCTTTTTTAGAAAAATATGAAAAGTATCATGGGGCACAAGAATTTCATATGATAGGAACGCTACAACCAAATAAAGTTAAGTATATAATTGATAAAGTTAGCTTGATTCATTCAATTGATAGTTATTCATTAATTAAAGAAGTAGAAAAACAAGCTAAGAAGCATGATTTAAAAATGCCAATATTAATCCAAGTCAATGTAGCAAAAGAGGAAAGTAAGCATGGTTTTGCAGTAGAAGAAATTGAAGATGTATTTGATTATTTAAAAGAATGTCCCCATTTAATTGTAAAAGGGCTAATGATGATGGCACCACATATTGATTCTAATGATACAGCAGTATATTTTAAACAAACAAAGGAGTTATTTGATCAATTAAATTGTAAATATTCAGAGTTTGAAATGACAGAATTATCAATGGGGATGTCTAATGATTATCACGAAGCGTTAAAGTATGGAGCAACGATGATAAGGGTAGGAAGTGCCTTGTTTGAATAAAGTAAAGTTTATAGAGTCGCGGAGTTTATTAATTTAAAACTCCTTTTTTCATTATAAAATATAATGTATTTTAAGAGATTTGGATATTATTTCAAATTTCTTTTTTTATTGAACTTGTAAAATGCTTCTCAAGAAATTGAAAGAATTTGCAAATATTTGCTCTTTTGAATTTAGGTATAATGAAATTGTAAAGGAAGGAGGCTTTTAAATGGAAGCTTGGGAAAATTATTTTGAAGTTATGGAAAAAGTTGTTGCACAAGTAAAAAATACGCAAAAAGATAATATCAAAAAAGCTGCAAAAATACTTGCTGATACAACTGAAAAAGGAGGTCTTATTTATGGGTTTGGGACGGGTCATTCTCATTTAGTAGTCGATGATGCATTTTGGCGAGCTGCTACCCCGGCTAATTATTGTGCTTTGCTGGAACAAAGTGCAACAGGCAGTTTTGAAATTACAAAAAGTTATTACATTGAAAATATGTATGAAATTGGAAAAATGATAGTTGATTATCATCGAATCACCCCTAATGACTGCATGATTATTATTTCTAATTCTGGCAATAATATTGCACCAGTAGATGCTGCTATAAGGGCAAAAGAAAAGGGAATTCCTATTATTGCGATTACTGCAGTGGAATATAGCCAATTCTTAAAGACAAAACATAAGGCAGGAGTAAAGCTTAAAGATGTTGCTGATGTAGTGTTAGATAATTGTTCATTAATAGGTGATGCGGCAATTGAGATAGAAAATTTTCCTATGAAAGTGGGGGCAACTAGTACAATACCAAATGTCTTTTTACAAAATGCAATATTATGTGAAATGGTTGATATTTTAGTTAAAAAGGGAATTCACCCGGATGTTTATTACAATGGTCATATGGCTTTTATGAATGAAGATTGTGCTGATCATAATGATAAATTAGTGGATAAATATTTTTATCGGATAAGGAATTTATGATGAAAGCAAGATCAAGATACTATCAGCATATTCATGATATTTTAAATAATATTGTAGATTCACAAGAAGCAGCTATTCAAAAAGCTGCCTTAGAAATGACCCAATGTATTGAAAAGGGACATACGATTTATGCTTTTGGAGCTTCTCATGCGGGAATTCTTACCCAAGAACTGTTTTATCGGGCTGGTGGATTGGCTTTAATTAATCCAATTATGGCAAAGGAAGTTCAATTAGATGTAAGACCAATAACTCTAACCTCGCAAATGGAGAGACTACCTGGTTATGGGACATTGATTTTAGAGCATACGCCAATACAAAAAGAAGATGTTCTAATTATTCATTCAGTTTCTGGTCGAAATACAATTGCAATTGATATGGCATTACGGGCTAAGGCAATGGGTGTGATCGTGATTGCTGTTACAAATATAGAATATAGTCAAGCTGTAGTTTCGCGACATGAAACAGGAAAGAAATTGTTAGATATTGCAGATATTGTTATTGATAATTGTGGAGATTTTGAGGATTCCAGTATTACTATTGATGGTCTAGACCAAAAGGTTGCCCCAACCTCTACAATAGCCGGAGCTTTTATTTTAAATAGTGTGATTATTCAAGTAGTAGAAAATCTAGTTAATGACGGCTTCGAACCACCGATTTTTCATAGTGCTAATATTGATGGAGGTGACGAATATAATCAAAATATCTTAAACCAATATAAAAATCGCATTCATTATATGAAGTGAGTAGAGAGGAGGCGTATGATTCTCTTATTGAATCATATGAGGATATCTTATGAATACTAGAAGTGTGGAAATATTGAAGAAGCTGTGCGGCGGAAAAAAATATCAAGTAGAAGATTTAGCACATGATTTTGAGATCTCTATTCGAATGATTAGATATGTTATTGATGATATTAATGATTTTTTAGAAACAATAAATATTAAAAAAAATATAATGATAAGAAATGGAAAGATTCAGTTTAATATTACTCATCAAGAAAAAGAGATACTGATGAAAGAAATTTCGAATTTGGATAATTATGTATATGCGATAAGTCCGTTTGAAAGAAAGTGCTATATTTTAGTTTCAATGTGGTGTTGCAGTGAACCACTCACAAGTCAGTATTTTGCTGATGAAATGAATGTTAGTAAAAGTAGTATTGATAAAGATATTCTTTCGATAAGACAAGAATATGAGGGATATGATTTTTCTATTAATGTAAAAACAGGAAAAGGCAGTTATATAGAGGGTGACGAAAGAGACATACGCTCATGTTTCTTTAGAGTTATTGAAAAGAATATTGATTTTAATAAATTTATGCACTTTCAATATACACCAATAACTTTTATTGAAAAGAATATTTATCGAATGGTCTTCGATAAATACTGGAAAATCATTATTAAAGTTATGAATGATTTTGAAAGTCATAGTGAAAAGAAATTAACCTATTTATCATATAAAGATATTTGTATCCATTTAGCTGTTTCTTTGACAAGAATAGAATTAGGGTATGATATCATCCTACATCAAGATTATTTGATTGAGATTTCAAAAACAGAAGGATATCATGATGCTCAATTTATTTGTTCACAAATAATGCAGGCATTAAATATTAAGATGTCACAATCAGAAGTTGCTATTATTACGATCTTATTAAATAGTGCTAGATATACGACTTTAAAGCGATATGTTATCTATGATTGGGCTAATATACAAATGATAGCAACTACTTTAGCCTTTAAAGTAGGAGAAAAACTTAATGTAAATTTTAGTCGAGATGAGGAATTGATCAATTCTTTAACCCTCCATTTAGGTCCTACAGTATTTAAACTGCAAAATCAAGTACCGGTTGTTAATCCGAGTTTGACAGTTATTAAGAAAAATTATCATGAAGTTTTTATAGCATTATTAGAAACAATTGATGAATTATGCTATAAGGAATTAAAAGGAATTAAAGAGGATGATATAGCTTTTTTAACGCTTCATTTTTGTGCCGCTTTAGAGAGAAAAAATCGTTTTAAAGATGTGTATAATGTTGTAATTGTTTGTGTTCATGGTTTTGGGACGGCTTCTTTAATGAAGGAGATGATCTGCTCGAGATTTAAAAATATTATTGTGAAGAAAACAGTAACTGAAGAACGGATTTTAAATATAGATCTCAGTAATATCGATTTTATTATTTCAAGTATTGATCTACAAATAATGCAGTGTTTGGTTGTTAAAGTCAATGTAATTTTAAAAGAGAGTGATTATCGATTGATTGAAAATGCTATGGAAAAAATTGTTCATCAAAATATTCAAGAAAGTGATACTTTTATGGATGGAATTTTAAGTATTGTTAAGAGAAACTGCGAGATTGTAAACTATCAGCAGCTTTTCGATGATTTCAGTGAATATTTTAAAGATTTAGGAATTGATGCAGGAATCAAACTGCAGCCATTATTAAATGAATATTTAACTGCTGATAAAGTTCTACTATGTGATACGGTCGATCATTGGGAGACTGCAGTCTGCTGTGCCGGACAAATGCTAGTTAAAAGTCAAGATATTGCAGAATGTTATATTAAATCAATGATAGATACGGTGAAAAAATCAGGGTCATATATGGTTATTGATGAAGGAATAGCCCTTATTCATGGAGAAATTGATTATGGGGTTAATCAAACATCAATGAGTCTGTTAATTATTAAAAATGGTGTCAAATTTAATCATGATAAATATGATCCAGTGCATATTATTTTATGTTTAGCGGCTAAAGATAATTATACGCACATGAAAGCATTAAATAATTTTATCAAATTTTTAGAGAATATAAGAAATAATGGAATAGAATGTTATTTTGAACTAGACTATGTTTTAGACCAGATTAATGAGGTAAGTAAATATGATTAAATATATAAAAGAGAATTGTGTGGATTTTTATAAAGAGTGCCATGATTGGAAAGAAGCAATTGTCTATGCTGGTTATCTATTAGAGAAAAATGGCTATATTGATCACCAGTATATAAATGATATGGTGAATATTATTGAAAAAAATGGCCCCTATATTGTAGTCATGCCAGGGGTTGCCTTGGCTCACGCAAGACCAAATGGTCATGTGTATCAAAATAGTATTAGCTTAGTAACTTTTAAAAATGGAGTGAAGTTTGGACACTCTGTTAATGATCCAGTTCGAGTATTGTTAGCGCTTGCAGCTAAAAGTGATGAGGAGCATTTAAAGCTGTTTCAAGAAGTGGCACTATGTCTAATGGATAGAAAATATTTACATAAAATATTTAATGCCCGTTCTTATCAAGATATTTTAAAGGATAATAAAAATATTGATGCTATTAAAGGGGGACTGATAGTTTCTTGTTATGCTGATTCAGCAATAAATCCCTATATGGACAATTCTATTGCAATTCAATGCCTGGCTCAAAGTTGTGTTGCTGGAGGAGCTAAGGCGATAAGAACAAATTTAGAACATGTAAAGGCAATTGCAGAAGTTGTAGATGTTCCGCTTATTGGTATTAAAAAAATCTATAAAGGAGATGATCCGCTTCATTCTAGTTTTAGAATTACACCAACAATGGATGAAGTCGATCAGCTAGTTGCAGCTGGCGTTGATGGTATAGCCATAGATGGCACTCAAAGAGAACGTTATGATGATTTATCATTAGAAGAATTTGTTAATAAAATAAAAAATAAATATCCAGAGTTATTTGTTATTGCAGATATTTCTACAGTGGAAGAGGGAATCAGAGCATCTAAAGCGGGAGTTGATGCAGTAGGTACTACTTTATCAGGATACACGCCATATTCTAAAAATCCAATTATATTTGGAACAGTGCCATCACCAGATCCAGATTATGAAATTATTAAAGAGCTAAAAACAGCCGGAGTATCAAGAGTCATTGCCGAAGGAAGAATTAATGACGGTAGTAAGATGAAGAAATGTATAGAGGCAGGAGCTTTTGCAGTTGTTATCGGAACATCCATAAGTGAGCCAGCTAAAATAGTAAAAACAATATTACATGATGCAAAAGAGGGATGAAAAATGAAAAGTTTTAAAGTTATCACGGTATGTGGTGCCGGAGTCGGAACAAGCACTTTGTTAAGAATGAATATTGATAAAACTTTTAAAAAATTTGCTTTACCATTAGAGGTAACAGTTGAGAATAAAGGATTATCAATGTCTAAAGGACTAATGTGCGATGCAGTATTTACTTTTGAATCGTTTGCTGATGAATTACGTTCTTGTTATGAGGATGTTATTGTAATCAATAATCTAATGGATATGAATGAATTAGAGGAAAAAATAAAAAAATTATTAGAAAAAAAGAATTTATTGTAGAGGAGGGAGATTATGTCAGTATTTAAAGTTATTGTAGATATTTTTCAAAATTATGTGTTTAATCAGCCGTTTATTTTCTTAAGTATTGTTGCGATGATTGGTCTTATTTTACAAAAAAAATCAATAGATAAAATTATTTCTGGATCAGTCAAAACGGGAATCGGTTATTTAATTCTAAGTGTAGGAACAAGCACAATCGCAGGCGTAGTTACGCCGATAGCTACGCTGCTGGAAAAAATTATGGGGATTGAAACAGTTGCAACTGGAATGGGAACAAATGCATTTACTGAACAGTGGGCATCGACGATTGCAATTATTATGGTTATTGGTTTTTTTATAAATCTAATTTTAGCTAGATTTACACCATTTAAGTACGTGTTTTTAACAGCACATCAAACATATTATTTGATCTTTGTTTATTTAGCTGTAGCTGTAGAAGTGTTTGCTAATCCAAATAATACGTTAGTCATTATTATTGGTGGTCTATTAACAGGAATCTACTGTACTTTAGCTCCAGCATTGGCCCAGCCTTTCTTGAGAAAGGTTACCGGCAGTGATGATTTTGCCTATGGTCACACCACAACATTCGGAGTTATTACGGGTTCATTAGTTGGAAATTTATTTAAAAAACATAAAAATGAATCGTCTGAAAACATTAATATTAATCCTAAATTAAACTTTTTAAAAGACATTACAGTTTCTACCGCTTTAGTTATGACAATCCTATATATCGTGGCAGTATGCTTGGCTGGTTTTGATTATGTCGAAGCGAATTTAAGTAATGGACAGCCCGCAATTTTATATGCGATTGTTTCTGGCGTTCAATTTGGAGTGGGGATTACAATTGTATTGAATGGTGTTTCAATGATGGTTTCAGAGATCACAGAAGCGTTTAAAGGTATTTCTGAAAAAATTGTACCCAATGCAGTACCAGCATTAGACTGTCCTGTCGTTTTTAACTTTGCTCCAACTGCAGTTATGCTAGGTTTTTTAAGTTGTTTAGGTACAGTTATATTGTGTACGATTATCTTTGGTGCAATTGGCTGGTATGCTCTGACACCACCGGTTATTACTACCTTTTTTGGAGGTGGACCAGCAGGTGTTTTTGGAAACTCTACAGGAGGCTGGCGTGGGGCTATTTTAGCTGGAGTCGTTGCTGGACTGTTATTGTCATTTGGACAAGCGTTAACGGTAGGCGTTTTATCAACAACAGTAGCGGACTTTGCTAGATGGTCAAATGATTTTGATTATTCTGTATTTCCAGCGTTTTTCAAATGGATACTACAGTTGTTTGCTTAAAATTATAAGGGATAAAATTATCCCTTTTTAAGTTTATTAAGATTGTCAAGAAAAGAAAAAGAAACTGACTGTCTTTTATATTTGTGTATTTAGCTCCTTAAAATTAACTTAATTAAAAAACTTTGACTATCTAAATAATTGCAATTCTGATGAAAATAGGATATTTTAAAGAAAGGGATAATTTAAGGGGATAAAGAAAATGATAACAGTTGCTAATAGTGCCGAGTATTTTATTAACGAATTTACTCAAGAAATATATGATCAAGTGTTAGATCATGTTGATTTTAAAAGCCTGGAGTGTAGTTGTGGGGCCAAAGGGAGTTTTGTTAAGATTGGATGTTATCCAAGATTTTATAAAACTGCAACTAATAAAATTTGTATTCGAATCCAGCGTGTGATGTGTAAACACTGTGGAAAAACACATGCAGTTTTTGTTGAGTGCATGGTACCTTCATCAATGCTTTTGCTGACTACACAAATTGAGATGCTAAGATCTTACTATAATCACCGGTTAGAAGAATTTTTAAGTAGTTATCCAACTATTGATCGTCCAAATGCTATTTATGTTATTAAAAATTATGAACGGAAGTGGGTAAATTATCTAAAAAAATCTGGATTTACCCTAAAAAGTAAAGAAAGAGAGATTCAGAGATATTTCTTTGAAAAATATCAAGTACAATTTTTACAGATGAAATGTTTCTCAAATTCATCCTCGTCACGCCTACTGAACCATTTGGTTTAGCTAATTTGCTATATACACATAAGTTTTATGTTCGAAATTGGAAAAATTTGTTATACTAGCACTCGGGATAAGTTAGGGGGGAGTGTATAAATGAGTTCTTTGAACATGAAATTAATATTAAATCACAAGTTCTTGGCAAATTATGAAACAGGCTCGGATATGATGTTTTAGTGCGCTTAAAAATAGGTTTTTAGACATGGGATAAAGGAAAAAAGTGAGGAGAAGTGTATTAGGCACAGAGTTATTTAAAAATGAATAATAAGGCAGGTATTGTGATTTTAACAGAAAATCATTTGTTGAAAGAGGAACTGGTCAATAAGATTAGAAGTAATGATCATTATGAAATTATTGCAACTTTTAATGATGGTGGTATATGTGAAGACTATTTAGCTACGCATACATGTGATTTACTTGTAATTGATTTAATTTTGACTAATATAGATGGTGCTGGAGTGATTGGGAATATAAGATCTAACAATCCAAAAGCCTTAAAACATGTTATTTGTATTAGTGATTTTACTAACTCACTAGTATTTGAAATGTTAGAAGGCTTAGCAGTAGATTACTGTTTAAAGAAACCGGTTGATTTAAACTATTTTATGGAAATCATTGATCGTATCTTAAAAATTAGATTAAAACATAATTTAGGTATTGACGATTATCATCAAACAGTTCTAAAAAAGGAAATTCATGATACGTTTATGAAAGTGGGAATGCCACGACATTTAAAAGGCTATAATTATCTAGTTACAGCAATTGTTTTAGTTTGTGGAAATATTAATCTTTTAGGAGAAATTACTAAAGAATTATATCCGCGTATTGCTAGAACTTATTGAACAACGGCATCACGAGTTGAACAGTCGATTCGTCATGTTTTAAAATGTACTTGGGAAAGTGGTTGTCAAGATGAGCTAGAGCAGCTATTTGGATTTCGGGCAAAACGTAAAACATGTAATTCTGAATTTATTTCAACAATTGTAGATGAGTTATTATCAAAGTATAAAGGAAGTTAACGATCCGAGGATTTAATTCCTCTTTTTATGTCAGTTATGGAGATCTCCATGATTGATATAAGAAAAAGATTAGTTTTTCTAAAATTAGGTAGAAAAAAAGAGCTTACGCTCTTATAAGTAACTATGACGGCTTGCCGCTTTTGTTTGATGTTCTAGACGAAGTTTATCAGCAATCATTGCAATAAATTCAGAATTGGTAGGTTTTGATTTAGTTGCACTGACTGTATAACCAAAGATATCATCAATTGCATCAGTATTACCACGGTTCCAAGCAACTTCAATAGCATGACGAATGGCACGTTCTACTCTTGAAGCGGTAGTACTGTATTGGCGGGCAATATCTGGATAAAGGACTTTAGTTACTTGACCTAATAATTCGATATTATAGTAAGTAGATAGAATTGCAGTTCTTAGGTACATATATCCTTTGATGTGGGCTGGAATCCCAACTTCATGAAGGATATCTGTAATTTCATTTTCTAACTTAATTTTTTGATATTTTTCAGATTCGTTTTGTGACATACCTTTAATATCTTCTAATGTAACTTTCATTACAGAATTTAAGGTTGTCGCAAAATAATTGATATCGAATGGTTGTTTAAAACAATAACTTACATTTAATTTTTCTAATGTTTCACAAATTAATGGATTAGTAAAGCTAGTAATACAAACTACTTTATTATAGGCACGACTATTTACTTCCTTAAGTTTATTTAGAACACCGATTCCATCAATGTTGGTAAGCATTAAATCAATAATTAATAAATCACAATTATTATTAGATAAATAGTTTAAACAGCTTGTTGCATTATCGCTAGTACCAATAACGGTAAAGTTATTTGTCGCAATTAAACTGTCCTTAATATTATTCAATAAATCCTTGTTTTCTTCTAAAATGTATACTGTATACTTTTTAACGTCTGTCATCTCTATATTCCCCTTTCGTTTTAGTGACAAAATTTATTATATTTATACAGTATAAAAGAGAAAAGGGTTTATTTATAGATAATTAGGGATTTAGTAAAGTAAGGAATTAAGTTCCCTATAACAAGAAAGTTTTCGTGAAAATTCGTGAAGAATTCTCGAATTTTCAAGGATAATAACGAGTCGTGTCGAACGGCTGATTATTCGATTTTTTGATTAAAAATTAAAACATTTAAATTATCATAATAAAAATATTGAACAGTATATTGCTTACTTGTATAGGGATTGAAAAGGTCAAACATTTCCTCTTGATCAATCAATCTTTTTTTTGCTTCCTGATAACAACTGTCACTAAATTTAAATTCCATCCAGGCAATATTATCATGTTTATACTGTTTTACCATTTTATTTAATGCTGCTTTATTGTAATTTTCGTTATAAAGATTCTCATATTTGAAATACGTATAATTTCCTTGTTTCGTTATTTCATATTGATCAAGAGGTTCATATAATTTCAACATATCATCAGAATCAAACATAAAATAGTTCATCATTGCAAAAATATTGCCTTCGCTATCATAATCACCCCAAGTAGCATCAAGATAGTAATAGTCATCATCTAGATAAATTAAATTCCAGGCATGATAAGCTTCATCGTCACTAGCACCAATTTCTTTACCCACGATATAGGCGCTTTTTATCCCAACTGCTTCAGCAAGATACTGAATAGCCTTTACATAGCCGCTGCAAACTGTTTCACCATAAATTAACGAGCTAGTAATATATTGATTATCTTTAGCATTATCAACATATCGACACTTCTCAATTACAAATTGATAAATTTTTTTTAATTTATCATAATCACTACTTTCACTTGAAATCGAATTTACTAATTCATCACGGACAGATTCTAATTGAGCTGTTAAAGTGTCACGTTCACTTTTAGAATATGAATAACTGGGAATATAATTACATATATCAACTTGATTTTGTAGCTCAAAATAATCTAGATAATAGATTTCGGGATGATCATATAAAACATAATCATTTATTTTTTGAACTAATTCATAATCATTACTGCTGATTGTGACCTTTTTTGCATTATCAAGAATGCAATTATAAATATTTTCATAAATTTCTTTTTCTTTAGATGATAAAGACTGATAATAGTATAAATAACTCGCATCGCCGCTTAAGTAGTCAGTATCAATAGTTATTGCTGGTCGAGAATTAGACTTTTCACGAAAACTAAAACACCCGGTTAATAAAAATAGTGATAATATCGTCAGTAATATCTTTTTCATTTTTGGATTCCTCCTATTTTTAGTATAACATGGATTATTCATGAGAAAGAAGGATTATGATAAAAGTGGCTAAAATTATCACATAAAGACCATAATATAACATGTTTATTAATAAACATAGATGAATGATTAATATTTCTTACAAAATTCTTAAAATTTCTATTTATTTCGACATAAATTTGTATTATAAAACAGATTATGATATTATTTAACGGTAAAAAAGTGCGAATATAGGAGGCTTATATGAAAGACAATAAGTTTATTAAATTTATTACTTCTAAGTATTTGATTTTGGCAGTGCAGTTATTCGCAACCGCATTGTTTACATATTTAATCTTTCAATTGGATCTAGTACCATTAAAATACTTGATTCCAGCGACAGGGGCATTAGGTTTATTAATTATAATTTTCTTCTTTATCATGAGGAGCGGGCAAAAGAAAATTAATCAAGGTTTAAAAAGCAAGCGTTCAATCGTTACAAAAATTATTAGCTTATTAATGAGTATTTTATTAATGTTCGCATCAAGTTATGTTGTTAGGGGAAATGATTTTTTTAATACCGTTACTAAAGCAACAACACAAAAATATTTAGTTTCAGTGATTACAATGAAAAATAATAGTGCAACTAAATTAAGTGATCTTGATGGAAAGAAATTTGGTGTATCTTATCAACATGATACAACGACGATTACTAAAGCAATTGCTGATATGGAAAATGATCTTGGGGAACAAGAAGATATGGTTAAATATGATGACTATAGCGGATTGGCCGATGCTCTGTATAAAGGTGAAGTAGATGCTATTATTGTTGGACAAGAATATAAGTCGATGTTGGAAGCAAATCATGATAGTTTTGATGACGAAACAAAAATTATTAAATCATATGAATATGAATCTAAGTTAAGTGTTACAACTAAACAAACAAATGTAACAGAAAACCCATTTACAATTTATGTTACTGGAATTGATACATATGGTAGTGTTAGTACCGTAGCTCGAAGTGATGTAAACTTGATTGTTACTGTTAATCCTAAAACAAAACAAATTTTGATGACCAGTATTCCGCGTGATTGTGAAATTCAATTGCATAAGAATGGTAAAATGGATAAATTAACTCATACCGGAATCTATGGAACAAGTGAAACAATTAGTACGATTGAAGATTTCTTAGATGTTGAAATTAATTATTTTGCGAGAACTAATTTTAGTGGAATGACAAATATTGTAGATGCTCTTGGTGGGGTAACAATCGATTCTGATTATAAATTCACAACATTACATGGTAATTACAACATTGTTAAAGGCGAAAACCAAATGGATGGGGATAAAGCATTATGCTTTGTTCGGGAAAGATATTCTTTACCAAATGGAGATTTTGACCGTGGTAAAAATCAACAAAAATTATTAAAAGCAATGTTAGAAAAAGCAATGTCACCAAAGATAATCACTAATTTTAATAATATTTTGACTGCGATTGAAGGAAGTTTTGAAACTGATATGTCAAGTAAAGAAATTAAGTCGTTATTGAATATGCAGTTAAACGATATGTCGGATTGGACTGTTTATAATGTTCAAGTAGAAGGTGAAGGTTATAAAACTTCGAAAACTGCATCAATGTATGGGACAGAGGTCTATGTAATGAAACCTTATCAAAAACAAGTTAAAAAAATTAAGAAGATCATTGATACGGTAGAACAAGGTGGAACTATTTCTGAAGAGGATTTAAAAGGGCTAGGAAACTAAAGAGCTTCATTATGAAGCTCTTTCTATTTAACAACAAAATAACCTATGCTACGACAAATCAATATGATATTATAAAAGGTGTTCGGTGAGGTGAGAGAATGGCAAAGAAGAAAAAGAAAAAAGGAATGTTTTCTAAACTTACATCTAAAGGAATTATTTTAACGATACAGTTAATTGCTTCAGCCGTATTCTTAGGATATATTTATGTATTGAAAATGTTACCAACTAGGTATTATGCAATTTTAATAATTGTTTTAATAGCATTATTATTGCTTGAAATGATTTGGATTACATCCGGAGCACGAAGAAAAAGAAGAACAGGAAAAGGCTTTAGAATTTTTATTAGTAAGTTCGTAAGTGTTGCTTTATCTGCTCTATTGATCGTAGGAAGCGTGTATGCTTCACAGGGTAATAGTTTTTTAAGTAATATTACAAGTGCATTTACACAAACTAGAGTTATTGCAGTATATGCAATGAAGCAAGGAAAAATTAATAAAGTTGAAGATTTGAAAGGAAAAACAATCGGAGTAGAAAATAAAACTAGTGTATCTAGTATTACCGATGCTTTAGCACAAGTACAAGAAAAAATCGGTAAAGAACCTGAAAAGAAAAATTATAGTGATTATGCTGATTTAGCAGATGCTCTGTATAAAGGTGAAGTAGATTGTATTGTTGCTGATCAGTCATATTTAGGTGTGTTGGAAACTAATCACGAAAGTTTTGAAGATGAAACTAAAGTGGTTTATAAAATGGAAGTTCAAGAAAAATTAGAAGCAGTAACAACAAAGACAGATGTTACTGAAAATCCTTTTATTGTCTATATAACTGGTATTGATACATATGGTTCAGTTAACACTATCTCTCGTGCGGATGTAAATCTTGTTGTTTGTGTCAATCCATTGGAAAAACAAGTATTGATGGTTAGTGTTCCTAGAGATACTCAAGTCAATCTGCATAAAAATGGTAAGATGGATAAAATTACCCATTCAGCAATGTATGGAATTAATGAGACGATTCAGACACTAGAAGACTTTTTAGATCTAAAAGTCAATTATTATGCAAAAACTAATTTTAGTGGAATTACAAACATTATTGATGCCTTGGGGGGAGTGGAAGTAGATTCACCGTATGAATTTACAACATTACATGGTAATTATAAGATAAAAAAAGGTGTCAATGAATTAAATGGTGATCAAGCATTATGTTTTGTTCGGGAACGTTATGCTCTACCATCGGGAGACTTTGATCGTGGTAAAAATCAGCAGCGGTTATTAAAAGCAATGTTGAAAAAAGCAATGTCACCGAAAATTATTACTAACTATAGCAATATTTTAGCAGCTGTTGAGGGAAGTTTTGAAACTGATATGTCAAGTGATGATATCAAGTCATTAGTTAATATGCAGTTAGATGATATGGCCAATTGGGAAATGTTCAATGTTCAAGTAACTGGTGATGGGGCTATTTCATATGATACATATTCGCAAAAAGGGAAGAAAACATATATTACAATCCCTTATAAAAAATCAATTCAAAATATTCGTAAAGTAATTGATAAAATTGAAGCTGGTAAAAAACTTACTGAAGCTGATGTAAAAGGATTAAGTTAGCCGACGATTATAGTCGGCTTTTTATGTTAAATTTGTTAAATTTATTTAAGATTGTTGATTTTTTTGTTAATTAAGCGAATTGATTGAAACCGATATTATTTGTGCTATAATGAGATAAAATTTAAGGTTTGTTGTTGTAAGGAGAGAAGTAGATTGGCGTTTATTAAGAAGATAAAAAAATTAAAAAAGAGTGTTAAAATTACTGGTGGAGTAATTATAGGAGTTATTGTTGTCTTTGCTATTTTTTCATTTTATTATCGTGATAAGTGGTATCCTAATACATCTATTAATGGAATCGATGTATCAAGCATGACTTATGAAGAAAGTAAAAATGTATTAAAGAACCAGATTGAAAGTTATGCTTTGGAAATAGGGGCAGAGGGAAATCAAAAGCTTACGATTGCAGGGAAAGATATTAATTTAAGTGCAGATTTTGAAAAAAATCTAGAAAGTGACTATAAAAATCATCGCAGTCAACGTAGTATTTTTGGGATTTTTAGTGGTTACAACCATGATATTGATTTAAAAATATCTTATGATCAAAATAAATTAAGTGAAATAGTTAATGGTTCAGTGCTTATCAATGGGAATGAAGAATATCAAATTGTGCAGTCAACAAATGCTCATATTGAATACGATGAAACAACGAAGAGTGGAAAAATGGTTAAAGCAACAATTGGAAATGAACTAAATCTCGAAAAATTTAGTAACTTAATTACAACGTCAATAAGTAAATTAACTACAAAGATTGATTTAACTGATCAAGATAAATATGCAGAAGTTTATCAACAGCCAGTTAGTGATATTAGTGATAAGCATTTAGAAGAGATGTTGAATACGTATAATAATTATCTATTAAATTGGATCAACTGGGATATGGGAGAAGGCAAAGTTGAGACGATGACACCAGATGATATTAAAAACTGGTTAAGCTGTAATGATAAAGGTGAAGTTGTCCTTGATAAAGAAGCAATGAGTGAGTGGATTGAAGAATTTTGTTTGCGCTATAAGACAGTTGGAAAGAAACGTAATTTTACGACTCATAATGGAAACGTGATTCAGATTTCAGGTGGTGACTATGGCTGGCGCCTTGATTATGAAAAGATCGTTAAACAAGTAGAAGCAGCGATTACTGAAAAAACGGACAGTAAATTAATTGAGGCCTACCTCAGTGAGCAAAGTAAAAAGAATCAAAAAGCTTTAACAACGGAATTAGAACCAACTTATTCTAATAAGGCGTATCAAAAAGATTATGAAAACTTTGAAAATGATTGGGATACTCAAAATTATAGTGAAATTGATTTAACTGAACAAAGAGTATACGTGTATCGCGATGGTCAATTAGCTTATTCTTGTATTTGTGTAAGTGGATTACCAACTGAGAAAAATGATCGTATCACACGTACAGGGGTATGGTATATCAAAGAGAAAAAACCAGAGAAAGTTTTAGTTGGCGAAGATTATGAGACTCCGGTTAAATATTGGATTAGAATTATGTGGACAGGAACTGGATATCATGCTTTGGATCGAAGCGACTGGGCAAATTGGACTCCAGATCTGTATAAAGTAAAAGGATCACATGGATGTTTGAATCTTCAAGAAGAGGATGCCAAAAAATTATATGAGCTGATTAGAATGAATGATCCAGTTTTTATTCATTATTAAAATTATTAAAAAGCATTTTCTTAGTTAAACGGCTCCGTGTCAATAGTGGAGGGGCTTAAGAGATAGCGAAAGCTATCTCTTTTCT
>NZ_JAHOCB010000032.1:0-44128 GCF_019125875.1 Erysipelatoclostridium sp. MSK.23.31
AAAGAAATGAAGAAAGAAAACAAAAAAGAGAGAAGAAGATAACAAAAGGAGAAAGGAGGAAATAAATCCCTTTGAGGGATGGCGAGAGTCAAAAGCGATAGCTTGAACGAAGAGAAAGCAGCGCCTTGAGACGCGAGCAAGCAATATAGGCTTATAGCCTCAGAGAAAACCACGTCTTTTAGGCGTGGTTTTTATTATACTAACAGTGTGATAAGACAGGTACAGGAGGACAAAATATGAATTATCCATTTAAAATGTATTGGGGAAGTGCCAGTGCAGACTTTCAATATGAAGGTGGATTTAATGAAGGAAAAAGAGGACTCATTACACATGACATTGTGACTGATGGTTCGTACACAACCCCTAGAAGGCTTACATACAGATTGCCGGATGGAACGTTAGGTTCAGTTGCATATAGAGAATCATTTCCAGAAGGTGCAGTAGGGTGTATTCACGATCATGTTTATTATCCTAGTCATAATGCGGTTGATTTTTATCATCACTATAAAGAGGATATTAAGTTATTAGCAGAAATGGGATTATCAATGATGAGATTTGGAATCTGCTGGACAAGAATTTATCCTACTGGTGAGGAAAAAACTCCGAATGAAGAAGGTTTACAGTTTTATGAAGATGTCATTGATGAATGTTTAAAATACAATATTGAACCAATGATTACAATTTG
Organism: Erysipelatoclostridium sp. MSK.23.31; assembly: GCF_019125875.1. Classification (NCBI taxonomy): domain Bacteria; kingdom Bacillati; phylum Bacillota; class Erysipelotrichia; order Erysipelotrichales; family Coprobacillaceae; genus Thomasclavelia; species Erysipelatoclostridium sp. MSK.23.31. The sequence continues at coordinate 686 of NZ_JAHOCB010000032.1, forward strand.
CCATGATGAGCTTCCTTTATATCTTGCTAATAAATATGATGGCTGGTCTAATCGAATAATGATTGATTTGTATGAAAAGTTATGTAATGCGTTATTTGAAAGGTTTAAAGGAAAAGTCAAATACTGGCTTACGTTTAATGAACTTAATGTACTTCAAGGATTCTCGCATCTGGGTACAAGAAATTCAGATGCTCAAACTACTTGGCAGGCAATTCATCATTTGTTTATCGCCAGTGCCAGGGCTAAAATTTTAGCAAAAAAAATTATGCCAAAAGCAATGTTAGGAGCAATGTATGCAACTAGTCCATCGTATCCTAAAACGTGTCATCCTGATGATCAACTTGCATGGATGAAACAAAGGAGAAGACTATTCTATTTTTCAGATGTAATGCTTAGAGGTTATTATCCAAGCTTTGCACGAAGTTTCTGGGATGAATATAAGGTGACTATAAGAATGGAAGAAAATGATGAAGAAATCTTAAAAGAAGGAACCTTAGACTTTTATTCATTTAGCTGTTATAGATCAACAACGATTGGGAAAGACGATAAATTAGGAATCATCGCATTACCATTCGGTGAAAATCCATATTTAAAATCTACACCCTGGGGATGGCCTATTGATCCAGTTAGTATACGATATGTGTTAAATGAAGTGTATGATCGTTATCAAAAACCAATTTTTATTGTCGAAAATGGTTTGGGCGAAGTCGATAAACCGGATGAAAATAATTTTGTAAACGATACATATAGAATCAATTATCTAAATGACCATTTCTTAGAAATAAAAAAGGCGGTAGAAATTGATAGGGTACCAGTTTTAGGATATACCATGTGGGGAGGCATCGATCTAGTATCACTAAGCACTGGTGAGATGAAAAAACGTTATGGCTGGGTCTATGTGGATATGGACGATAAAGGAAATGGCTCTAAAAAGAGATATCCCAAAGCATCATTTTACTGGATGAAAGAGTTTATTAAATCAAATGGAAATATTTTAAAAGAAAATAATCAGGGGGAATGATCATGACTTATACAGAATTAGGAAAACAAATCATTGCGTATGTAGGTGGTAAAGATAATGTAAAAAATATCATGCACTGTATGACTCGCTTACGCATGAATTTAAAAGATAATACTAAAGTAGAAATTGAAAAACTAGAGGCTTTAAAAGATGTATTAAAAGTGCAGTTTAAAAATGAACAATTACAGGTAGTAATTGGACCACAGGTAAGTGAAATTTATCAGACGATTGAAAAAGATTTCAATTTTTCTGAAGCAGATAATTTAGAAGAAAAAGAGAAACAAGGAATTGTCAAAAGCTTTTTAAATATATTATCAAGTGTATTTGTGCCAGTTATTCCTGCAATTGCTAGTGCTGGTATGTTGAAAGCAATCATTGCATTAATTAAAGCATTTGAGATTATTCCTCAAGATAATGGTGTCTTTATCGTATTTAATATGATGGCAGATGTTGCATTTTATTTCTTACCAATCTTGTTGGCAGCATCAGCATCAAAGATTTTTAATACGAATCGAATGATTTCAATTGTATTAGCAGCTACTCTCATTCATCCGACTTTTACAACTCTTGTTGCTGATACAGAAGCATCATTATCATTCTTTGGTTTACCAGTACCTTTGATTAATTATGCTAGTTCAGTTGTACCGGTAATTTTGTCAGTATGGATTTTATCTTATATATATCGTTATGTAGATAAAATAATGCCAAATGCACTAAAAGTAATTTTTACTCCAACAATTTCACTTTTAATTATGGCTCCATTAATGCTGGTTGTGTTAGGGCCTCTAGGTAACTATGTTGGTGTACTTATTTCATATTGTGTGGGAGGACTATTTACATTTAATCGCTTTATTGGGGGATTTATCTTATCATTCATTAGACCATTGTTAGTAATTACAGGTATGCATCAGGCATTTACCCCTGTTATTTTTCAAAATTTGGCAGAACGCGGAGGAGATTTCTTGCTTCCTACAATGATGATGTCTACAATGGGTCAATTTGGTGCAGTTGCCGCAATGATTTTTAAAACAAGAAATAAAGAAAAAAGAACAATTAGAACTTCTGCAAGTATATCAGCTGTCTTAGGAATCACAGAACCAGCTTTATATACAGTTCTTATCCACAATAGAAAAGCATTAATATCAGCTTGTTTAGGTGGAGCACTGGGTGGTGCATTTATTTCGATGACCGGTTTTGAACTGCCAGCATTTGCTTCTAGTAGTATTGTTAGTTTACCAATTTATTTACAGGTAAATGTTACAAATGTAATTATTGCTTTCTTGATTAGTATTATATCGTCTTTTGTTATTGCAATGCTTCTTGTGAAAACTGAAAAAGACGAGATTGTTGAAACAAATGGTATAATTTCTCCAATAGCAGGAAAATTAATTTCACTAAGTGATGTTAATGATGAAACTTTTTCAAAGGAAGTAATGGGAAAGGGGTTTGCAATTATTCCGGCAGAAGGAAAAGTTATTGCACCGTTTAATGGTACAGTAAACGCAGTATTTCCAACTAATCATGCAATCGGAATCAGGAGTAGAGCTTTTAATTCATGTAGGTATTGATACTGTGGAATTAGGGGGGGAAGTATTTTGAAGCAATGGTAAAACAAGGCGCAAAAGTTAATAAAGGTGATGTCCTGCTAGCATTTGATTTAAATGAAATTAGTAAACATTACGATTCAACTACCTCAGTAATCTTTTTAAATAAACCGGATGCTCGCTTAAATTCGGATATCAATAAGGATGTTATGTTAGGCCAAACACTAAATATTGATTTTAACTAAAACTAAATAAACACATCTAGATAAAAAGCAGGTAAAGAGTTGTTCTGAACTGCTCCCTCCTAGGTGACAAGTCATTAATTTACTTGTCTACTTAGAAGGGAGCATATCATTCATCAGTTTACCTATTTTTTCTTTTATAATAATATAAATAAAATCACTTCATAAATATATAGGAAAAGTTTGGAAATGAGACTAAATCTATAGTATAAAAATTATAACTCATAATAATAAAGATTGTTTAAAAAGAAAATTTTGATATAATGCATAGAAGTAACTAAATATTAAGAGGTGCAAGATTGATAGGGCAATTAAAAATTGGTTAGAATAATTAAAAAATATGTTTAATTAGCGAACTGCTCAATTGCTTTATTTTATATCAATTAATCAAATAAATTTAGATTTATTAAGAGACAAAAGATAGATTAATGTACCTTATTAGTTAAATATGTGCTATACTGTTTTTGTTGAAAATTTTATTAGGGAGTAGAAAAATGATCGGTTATTATAGTTATACGGTTATTCTTACATATTTGTCATTGATATTTGCAATGGCAGGGATTCATTTATCTTTTAATGGGATGTATCAATGGGCATTTATTTGCTTAATTATGTGTGGTATTTGTGATACTTTTGATGGTATGGTAGCACGTAGTAAGAAAAATCGTACAGATGAAGAAAAGCGTTTTGGAATCCAGATAGATTCTTTATGTGATTTAGTGGCGTTTGGAGTTTTTCCGGCTATTTTAGGGTATAATGTTGGATTAAGTTCAATTGGATGGCTAGCAATAGAGATATTTTATGTTCTAGCTGCGGTTATTAGACTTGCATATTTTAATGTTAAAGAAGAGACAAGACAAAAAGAAACAACAGAAAAGAGAAAGTATTATCAAGGCTTGCCAGTGACAACATCATCATTTATTTTGCCGATGGCATATGCTTTGCGATATGTTATTTTTCAGTTGGATTATCTTTATGGTGCTTTGATGTTGATTACAGGGATTTTATTTATTGTTGATTTTAAAGTTCCTAAAGTACAGTCAAAAGGCTTAGCGGCTTTAGGGGTATTAGTTATTGTAGAGTTGATTCAAATCGTGGTGACAAAATGATAGTCGTTGATCGTTTAGGGAATGTTCAAACTAACGGTGAGGGCCAAAATAACTTATTAAAGAAACTTTATGGCACATTTCTTGGTAGATGTGCTTTAAAAATCCTTGTATGCAAGTTTGTTAGTGATTTAGGTGGCTGGTATATGAATTCTAGTTTATCAAAACGAAGAATTGCACCGTTTATTAAAGAAAATAAAATAGATATGTCGCAGTATGAACAAAGAGAGTTTAAGAGTTATAATGACTTTTTTACTCGTAAAATAGTTGATGGAAAACGCCCTTTTTTAGCTGATGATAATGTTTTGATTAGCCCAGCTGATTCTAAGTTATCATGTTATAAAATTGATCAAGATAGCCGTTTTATGATTAAAGATACAAGGTATTCATTGGGGGAATTATTAGAAGACGATGAGTTAGCTAAGGAATATATGAATGGTTATTGGATGATTTTTAGATTGACAGTAGATGATTATCATCGTTATAGTTTTATTGATGATGGGAAAATTATAGGAAATAAATATATTAAAGGTAGATTTCATACAGTTAATCCTATTGCTAATGATTATTATCCGATTTATAAGCAGAATAGTCGCAGCTATACGATAATTGAATCTAAAAATTTTGGTAAAATGATTCAAATGGAAGTTGGTGCGATGATGGTTGGTAGAATCGTTAACCATGATAAGAAACAATGTTTTAAAGGTGAAGAAAAAGGTTACTTTGAATTTGGCGGTTCAACAGTAATTATTTTATTAAAAGAAAATCAAGTTGTTATTGATAACGATATAATTGAAAATAGTATGAATGATAAAGAGACCGTAGTTAAACTAGGTGAAACTATTGGGAAGAAATATTAATGAGGGAGGCTAAATAATGACAAAGATAATTGCGATTACAAACCAAAAAGGTGGCGTTGGTAAGACTACGACGAGTATTAATTTAGCGGCCGCTCTAGCAAATGCTAAAAATCGGGTTCTTCTTGTGGACATGGATCCACAGGCTAACGCAACTCAAGGGATTGGAATTGACCGCGATCATATTGAATTATCAACATACAATATAATTGTTGAAGAGTGTAATATTAATGATGTTATCGTTCCTTCATATATTGCTAAATTAGATGTAGCACCAGGTAGTATTGATCTAGCAGGGGCGGATCTTGAATTAGCGAACGTAAAAAAAGGTCGTGAACAACGCTTAAAAAAAGCGCTTGATAAAATAAAGGATAGATACGATTATATTATTATTGATTGTCCACCAGCATTAGGTTTATTAAATACAAATGCACTTACTGCGTGTAATTCGGTTTTAATACCAGTTCAGTGTGAGTATTATGCATTAGAAGGATTGACACAATTATTAAATACTGTTTTATTAACTCAAAGTGTTTTCAACCCACAATTAACAATTGAAGGAGTATTACTAACAATGCTTGATCAAAGAACCAATTTAGGGGTTGAAGTATCACAGGAAGTACGCAAATATTTTAAAGAAAAAGTTTATAAAACAGCGATTCCAAGAAATATTAAATTATCAGAGGCCCCTTCTGAAGGACTAGCTATTTTTGATTATGATAATAATTCTGAAGGAGCTCGCGCTTATCGAGATTTTGCAAAGGAAGTGTGTAAACGAAATGCCAAATAATACAACAAAAAGTGCCCCAGCAAAGATGGCGGCTAAAAAAACAGCAACTAAGAAAACAGTAACTACAACTAAAAAGCCTGCTGCTCGTAAGCCGGCAACAACTAAAAATAAAAAGTTAGGTAAAGGGTTAGATGCTATTTTTGGTGGAGATATTAGTACTTTGATTGATGATATTGAAAAAAATACACCTGAATCAAAACAGATAACAGTTTCTTTAGAAGAAATTCGTCCTAATCCTTATCAGCCTCGTAAATTATTTGATGAAGAAAAGCTACAAGAACTTGCAATTTCGATTAAAGAACACGGTGTTTTTCAACCGGTGATTTTAAAGAAATCAATCCAGGGATATGAAATTGTGGCTGGTGAAAGAAGATGTCGGGCGGCTAAAATTGCGGGATTAGTAGAAATACCTGCAATTATTGTAGATTTTACAGATCAACAAATGATGGAAATTGCATTATTGGAAAATATTCAAAGAGAGAATTTAAATTCTATTGAAGAAGCTAAAGCCTACCAAATGATGATGGAGAGATTGAATCTTAAGCAAGATGAATTAGCTAAAAGAATTGGTAAATCAAGAAGTTATATTGCAAATACGTTAAGATTATTACAATTACCTGAAATGATTCAAAATTATGTACTTGAAGGAAAAATTACAATGGGGCATGCTCGTTGTTTAATTACTCTTCCTCAAGAAAAAGCCGAAAGTTTAGCTGCTCGTTGTATTGAAGAAGGCTTATCAGTTCGTGATGTTGAAAACATTGTTAAGGGAATTGAATTAGGCAATAGTCGTAAAGATCGTCCTAAAGTTGAAAAACCAAAGGAATATGTCTATGTTGAAGGGTTATTAAGAAAGAAATTTAGAACTAAGATCAAGGTTGATGAAAAGGCTGTAACAATCAAATATACTGATACTAAAGATTTAAATCGGATTTTAGAGTTAATGGGAGTAATTGAGGAAAGTTAAGCTTCGATATCATTAAGTTAAGTATTTGATGACACGTGAGGAGTTCATAAAAACATGAGCCCCTCTTTTTCTGTGTTTGAAAGAATACTATCAAAATTAGTTAATTTGGTTATACTTATAATTAAGAATTCTAAAAGTAGTAAAGTATTTATAGGGGGTTAATATGAAGACAGGAATCTATTATTTTTCAGCAACCGGCAATAGTTTGACAACAGCAAAACTATTAGCAGCATCTCTTGATGGGCAATGTGATGTTATATCGCTTGCAGCACTTCACAATAAACAAGATATCGAAGTTGATTATGAGCGAGTGGGGTTTGTTTTTCCAATATACTATGGGGATATGCCATATCTTATAAGGGATACTATTAGAAAAATGAAATTTAAGCAGAATACTTATATTTTTATATTCACAACATATAGAGGACATCCCGGAGATGTAGCAAAAAGATTTGATAATCTTTTACAAGAAAAAAATTTAAGTTTAGCACTAAGTAAGGGAATCCCAATGCCTGGTAATAGTTATTTGAGTACTGTTGAACAAATAAAAGACACATTAGCTAATCAAAAGACAAATATCAAAAAACTTGTAAAATCAATAATAGAACAAGATAAGATAGATTATTCATTATTACCTGAAGTTGAAAATTCTGCAGTATATAAAGCTTGTAATATGCGTGGAATTAAAGTTGACGAGAAGTGTATCGGGTGCCAAACATGTATAAAAGTTTGTCCAATGAATAATATTGAGTTGATTGAAGGAAAAATTAAAATTAAAGATAATTGTATGACCTGTTTAGCGTGTTTTCATTGGTGTCCAACAGCAGCGATATATATGTCTAAAGAAAAAGAAATTGAAAGAAGAGAGAAATATCATCATCCAGATGTCCGTTTAACAGATATTATCAAGCAAAAGTATAATGAATTTGTAGAGTAAGCTTCTTATTGTTGATATTTAAAATAGCTGTTTATTATATTTAAGCACAATAATTTATTTGGTGAGTATAGCTATTTAGTGCCATTTTCTTAAAAAGTATTAATTATTGCATGAATGGTTGACAGTGCCCTAGGTCGTTAGAGTATAGTGAATATATAGACTAGGGGGAATTTGAAATGATTGAAGTAAATGGTTTAACAAAAATTTATGATGGCTTTAGAGCTGTTGATAATGTTGATTTAGTTGCTAAAGGGGGAAAAGTCACAATCTTACTTGGACCAAATGGGGCTGGTAAATCAACAACGATCAAAAGTATTGCTAATCTTTTGAAATTTGATGGAGAGATTAAAATTTGTGGTTATCCTAATGATAGTATTGAGGCTAAACGTTGTTTTGGATATGTTCCAGAAACACCGATTTTGTATGATCTGCTTACTATTGATGAGCATATTGATTTTATTGGAAATGCGTATCGAGTAGACAATTATCACGAGATTGCGAATAAATATCTTGAATTATTTAAATTAACAGGGAAAAGGAAAAGCATGGCTAAAGAGTTATCCAAAGGGATGACACAGAAGCTGAGTATGTTATTAGCACTTTTAATCCAGCCACAAGCTTTATTAGTCGATGAACCGATGGTGGGATTAGATCCAGCTAGTATTGAAGATGTTTTAAAAATTTTTACGTTGCTAAAGGAAGAAGGTTGTGCAGTTTTTGTTAGTACCCATATCATTGATATTATTAAGGATATTTATGATGAAGCTTATATTATGAATAAAGGTAAAATTATTAAACACGTTTTACGTGATGAATTAGAAGATGAATCGTTAAAACAATATTTCTTTGAGTTAACGGATGGTGAGTAAGATGAAACCGTTATTAAAACTATGGTTATTAAAAATCAAAGGGACAATCAGAAACTTATTTAAACGTAAAGCAAGTGGAGTATTTGTTATTATTATGATTCTATTCTATGGTGCAATGATCGTTAGTTTATTCAATGTGGATGCAGGTCAAATTATGGCTGTTAATAATATAGATTTGCACATGGGAATTTTATTATTAATTGGTTTTCAAGCAATTATGCTATTTGCAACATTGATGCAGTCAAAAAAAGCTTTATTTACAGGTGAGGATGCATTCTATCTTTTTACAGGTCCTTTTACTAGAAGACAAGTAATGAGCTATTTAACTTTCCAAACAATTATTCAGGCCTTTCTACTTGCTTTGATTAGTTTAGTATTTTTAGCTGCATTTAGCGGTGGTGCCGGATTTAATTTTATTTTTATTGTGCTAGCTTACTTAGCATCTGTTATCACTGTTTTGTTTTTCTTATTATTAACAGATTATCTTTATGTTTTATCAATTGGGGATAAGAAATATCGTAAGTATTCGAAAATCATTCCTGGTATTATTATTGCTTTTGTTGTAATTATCGTTTTGGTTTTATATCTTCAAACGGGTAATTATCATACTTTGTTTATGGATTTTGTGCAATCAAATTTATTTTATGTAGTTCCTATTTTTGGGTGGATGAAGTTAGCTTTGATTGCTTATGTTGAGCATAACTATTTGTTAGTAACATTAGGATATCTTTTGTTGTGTGGAGCTGTAATCTTAGTATATGTTTTATTTATTGGTTATCGAGGTAATTTTTATGAACAGGCTTTACAAGATTCTCTAGATTTATCAAAACGAATGAAAGCGGCCAAAGCCGGAGATCAGGAGGCTTTAAGAAATAAGAAAGTAAAGCTTGGGATTAAGGGGGAGTTTCGCCAAGGGGCTTATGCTGTAATGTCAAAAAATATTTTATTAATGCGTAAAACTAATAGTTTTATTAGTGTTAGTGATTTGATTTCAATTGGAATATATATTGCAGTAACAATAGCAGTTGACGTTGGGTTTGGAATGTTTATTTATATGATGGTAATTTGGATTTTTTCTTCTTTACAAAATTCAGATTTATCTAAAGAATTAAAAAATTATCAAATTTATTTAATTCCTGATAAGCCGTTTAGTAAATTGATTGCGGTAATCATTCCAACATTTATAAAGATATTTGTTGTTGCAGCTGTTTCTTTTATTGCAATGGGCCTATATTATCATCAAAGTCTAATGATGATCATTGTCTATCTATTAAATGTTATTGGTTATACTAGTATCTTTATTAGTGGAAGTGTACTATCTGTTAGACTTTTAAAGAGTCGAACTTCACCAATGATGGAGAATTTTATGCGAATGATAGTGATGTTGATTGGTGCGATTCCAAGTGCTGTAATCACTACTGCCATCTTGTTGAATAGCGGCACTACCGTGGCGATGATGGCAGCTAGCTATGTTGCACTATTTGTAAACTTTGCAATATCGTTTTTGATTTTATATGGATGTCGTAATATGATGAATGGACGAGAATTAAAAAGTGAATAAATAATATGGGTATTGATTAGTTTTGATCAATACCTTTTTAATTTTGATATTACAGATATATTAACTATTTACTGTTATTAAAATTGTATATAATGAAGTATTCATAAAACGTAGTTGAATAAGTGCTACGTTTTATTTTTAGATAAAGTAAAACTTGGAAAATAAGCTTCTTTTCAGTTTTTGAAAATCCCTTGCCTTAAAGTATAGTAGAAGATTTATAATAAGTGAGAAAATTGGGGGATTTATTATGGAAAAAAAGAGAATTGATATTTTGAACGGAAGTATTTGGGATAAAATACTGGCATTTGCATTACCGTTGGCAGCAACAAGTGTGTTGCAGCAGTTATTTAATTCTGCAGATGTTGCTGTTGTAGGACATTTTTCAGGAAGTAATGCTTTGGCAGCGGTTGGGAGTACTAGCCCGATTACTAATTTATTTATTACAATATTTGTTGGTTTATCAATCGGAGCAAATGTTGTTATTTCGCGGTTTTTAGGGGCTCAAAATGAAAAAGATACTAGTAAAGCAGTGCATACTTCAATATTACTTTCGATTATTAGTGGGATTGTCATTGCTTTAATTGGTGAAGTTATTGCAGTCTGGCTATTGAAAATTATGTCAACACCAAAAGAAGTACTCGATCAAGCTGCTTTGTTTTTACGAATTACGTTTATTGGAATGATTTTTTTAACGATTTATAATTTTGAAGCAGCAATACTAAGGGCCGGTGGAGATACAAAACGACCACTATACTGCTTATTGATTTCTGGTGTTGTAAATGTTACTTTAGGACTATTTTTCGTTGTTGTTTGTAAATTAGATGTTGCAGGAGTAGCATTAGCAACACTGATTGCAGATGCAACTAGTGCTTTATTATTATTTTATATCTTAACTAAAGAACAGGGACCATTGAAATTATCGTTAGAAAAACTAAAAATAGATAAGACTATTACTAAAGATATCTTATTTACTGGGATTCCTGCAGCTATTCAAGGGATGTTATTTAATGTTTCTAATATTATTATTCAATCAGGAATAAACAGTTTAGGAGCTGATGTTGTTGCGGCTTCAACAGTTGGTTTGAATTTTGAAATTTATGTATACTATTTAATAACTGGATTTTCACAAGCTAGTATTACATTCAATAGTCAAAATTATGGAGCAGGCAACTATAAAAGATGTATCAAATCTACTCGAGGCTGTATGATCTTAGGGACTATTTTTACAGTCTCATTAAGTATGATATTTATTGTTTTTGATCGGTTCTTTGCAGGTATATTTACCTCAAATCCTAAAATTGTCGAGTTGGCGACAATCAGAATGACATATATATTAATTTTTGAAGTTTTAAATATGACAATAGAAATTATGTCAGGTAGTCTAAGGGGGTTAGGCAGTCCTATGATTTCAACATTATTATGTGTTATTTTTACTTGCGGGGTTCGGTTAGGTTATATGTTTTTAGTCTTCCCGCATTTCAATACATATAATATGTTATTGATTATTTATCCAATTAGCTGGGCTTTAACAGCTTCATCAATTATAATTGCATATTTTGTTACTAAGAAAAAGAAATTTAATAATTTAGTGGGAGTTTAATTAAACTCCTTTTTATTTAGGTCTAAAGGTACTTATAAATTGTTATTTATGGTTTTAAAATAGAACTTTAGATACTAAATAAGGGGAATAAACAAAACCTCTAAATATTTATGATATAAATAAATGGGGTGATAAAATGGAAAAACTAATTGCTTTTAATAAGTTTGATAATGAAGATGCTTTTTTGCTTGGTTGTAATTTAGTTGAAAAAGTAAAAAAAGAAAACTTAAAAAATATTAGAATCAGAATTGTTTTAAATCAAGATATTGTTTTTCAATATTTGATGAATGGCAAAAAAGGTGATCAATGGTTAAATCGTAAACAAAACACAGTAGAACTATTTAAATTGCCAACTTATCAAATTTGGCAAGAGAATGAACGAAGTCATTGTTATCAGCAATACACTAATGATGAAAGATATGTGATATGTGGTGGTGCTTATCCTATTATTGTTGGTAAAGGGATGATTGGAAGTGTTATTGTATCTGGATTAGCTCATAATGAGGATCACCAAATAATTGTTGATGTTTTATCAAAATATCATGATGAGAAAAATAAAATATAAATATTATGAATAATAGAAAGGAGTAGTATCTGAAAATGATTAATAATAGATTAGTTTTAGCTTATATTGGGAATGGCAAAAGTGCTAATCGTTACCATTTACCTTTTGTCTTACAAAGATCAGATAAGTTTATTGTTAAAAAGATATTTGATATTAGGATTAGACATGATTTATGGAAAACTATTGATGGAGTTGAGTATGTTGAGGATGTTAATAAGATATTGAATGATCCTAAAATAGATATGGTCGTTATTTGTACAGCTCATCACTTACACTATGATTATGCAAAAATGGTCTTAAATGCTGGAAAGCATTGTTTAGTTGAGAAACCATTCATGGAAAATAGTGCACAGGCTAAAGAGATTTTTGCTCTTGCTGATGAGAAAGGGCTGTATTGCTCAGCATATCAAAATAGGCGCTATGACAGTGATTTTTTAACGGTACAAAAAGTAATAGAGAGTGGGAAATTAGGAGATTTATTAGAATTAGAAATGCATTTTGATTATTATCGTCCGGAGGTTCCAGAAAAAATCAATCATTTTGATCCTGCAATGTCATATTTATATGGGCATGGTTGCCATACATTAGATCAGGTTATTAGTTATTTTGGAAAACCTGATACAATTAATTATGATGTTCGTCAATTATTAGGAGAGGGGCGTTTTAATGATTATTTTGATCTAGATATGTATTATGGAACGTTGAAAGTGTCTGTTAAATCAAGTTATTTTAGAGTTAAAGAAAGACCTAGTTTTGTTGTATATGGTAAGAAGGGAATGTTTATTAAACAGAGCAAGGATCGTCAAGAAGAACATTTAAAATTATTTTATATGCCGACGAATAAAGATTTTGGAGTTGATACACCGGAGCATTATGGTACCCTTATCTATTATGATCAAGATGGTTTTTATCACGAAGAAAAAGTGGTTAGTGTAACAGGGGACTATGCCCGAGTGTATGATGGTATCTATGATTGTATTGTTAAGCATCAGCCTCAGATTATTACTCATGAACAAACATTATTACAAATGGAAATATTGGAAACAGGTATTTCAAAGTTAAAATAATAATTTATTTGTTTTTAGGTTGTAAAGATTACTCAGTCGAGTAATCTTTTTTATTTTATACGATTTTAATAGTACATTACAATTTGTGTAAAACTAATTGAGTATCTAATTATTTACTAAAGATTTGAAAACTTAAATAGGACTAAAAGTACGAAATATTTTACTGATAAATCTAAATAATTGAACTTTTATTCCTGTATCTAGACAATTTATTATTTATGATTATTTTTTTGCTAAGATGAATATGGCTTGAAAAAACTTAATTATCTGCTAGCGAAGATTAAGTACAATGTTTTTAAAAGAGGAGAAGAATTTTATGGATAAATTTCAAGATATATTGATGAAAGTAGGCGTTTTTGCTGCTGAAAATCGTTATCTTTCATCAATCAAGAATGCATTTCAGACTTTTGTTCCATTTACTATTATTGGAGCAATTGGTGTATTATGGTCAAATGTTATTTGTAATGATACCACGGGATTAGGGGCCTTAGTACCAGCGGTAATGAATTTAAGTTTTTTAAATCCAGCTTTTAATGCACTAAATTTTGCGACAATTGGATGTATCAGTGTTGCAATCACATTTTTAGTTGGTGGTGAAATTGGAACAAGTCGAAAAAGCAGTCCAATGTTTTGTGGTTTATTAGCAGTCGTTTCATTATTAACTGTAACTCAAACATCATTAGATATTAAAGCGGGAGGTGAATTAATTCAAACTGTGAGTGGAATCTTTACTAGTTCATTAGGGAGTCAAGGACTATTTACAGGAATGATCGTAGCGATAGTGGCAGTAGAATTATTTTGTGGATTATTTAAACTTGATAAGTTAAAAATCAAATTACCAGATCAAGTACCACCACAAATTGCTAAATCATTTGAATATTTAGTACCTGCATTTATTGAAATTTTGATTATTTCTTTAGTTGGTTTGGGGGTAAATGCGGTATCGGGAGTCTACATTAATGATGTTATTTTTAATGTTATTCAAAAGCCATTACTATATATAGGTGGTTCTTTACCGGGTGTACTAACATTTATGTTTATTAGTTTAGTATTTTGGTCAATTGGATTACATGGTGATAACATGATTGGTGGTGTTTTCAATCCTATTTTAACAACTTTAGCTGTTGAAAATCTTGATGCAATTAAAGCAGGGTTGGAGCCAAGTAATATTGTCAATAATACATTTCATCGGGCTTTCTTCGCCACTGGTGGAACAGGATGTATGTTAGGTTTGACGATAGCTATGTTAATAGTTTGTAAACGTCCAGAAAATAAATCAATTGCACGAATTGCTTTAGTACCTGAATTATTTAATATTGGTGAAGTTAGTATGTTTGGGGTTCCTATTGTAATGAATCCAACTTTAATCATCCCATTTATTTTAGCACCGCTAGTTACTGTTATTTTTGGTTATGTTCTTACAATGCTTCATATTTGTCCAATTATGTATGTCGATTTACCGTGGACAATGCCACCGTTGTTAATTGCATTTTTAGGATCTGGGGGTAATTTTATGGCGCCAATTTGTCAATTAGCAGGAATCATTTTATCTGCATTGATCTATTTACCTTTTGTTAAGCTATATGAAAAACAACAGGCACAAATTGAACAAACAGCATAGATGCTTAATAAGCATTACTACTAATAAAAACTAAGTATTAGACTTTATTTAAAGTCATCTTATAATAAAGGTATAGAGATATACCTTTATTATTGTTTAGGAGGAAATGTATGAGTAAGAAATTAGTTGCGTATTTTAGTGCTAGTGGTGTTACAAAAAAAGTCGCACTTAGACTGGCTCAAGAAGAATTAGCGGAATTATTTGAAATTTGTCCAAAGATCGAGTATACAAGTGCTGATTTAAATTGGATGGATGATAATAGTCGCAGTTCTTTAGAAATGAAGGCGCAAAGCTGTAGACCAGAGATTTTAAACAAATTGGATAATCTTGATCAATATGAGATAATCTATCTAGGTTTTCCAATCTGGTGGTATGTTGAACCTCGAATTATTGATACCTTTTTGGAAAGTTATAATTTTTCTAAAAAACAAATTGTACCTTTCGCTACATCTGGAGGTAGCGGTATCAGTAATGTTGTAGAAAATTTAAAAGCTCATTATCCGGAGCTTAATTTTGCTGATGGCAGATTATTAAATAATTATATTGATTAACGAAAGTGGTAGAAAAATCTACTGCTTTTGTTTTTCATAAGATGAAACAAATAAGAAATTAATAATCAATAGTGCTAACATTAAAATAAATTAGAATACGGAGGTCGATAAAATGACAAAACAATTTCCTGAAGGATTTTTATGGGGTGGTGCCACTGCTGCTAATCAATTTGAAGGTGGTTGGAAAGAAGGTGGAAAAGGTATTTCGGTAAGTGACGTGGCATTATTTACGGATCCTAAAAGTTTAAAAGAGTTAACTGATGTACATGGATTATGTGATATTACTGATGAAATGATTGATCAGGCATTAGCAACGGATGATGAAGTTTATTATCCCAAACGACATGCTAGTGATTTTTATCATCACTGGAAAGAAGATATTAAATTATTAGGGGAAATGGGATTTAAGGTTTATCGTTTGTCAATTGCCTGGAGTCGGATATTTCCCAATGGTGATGAATTAGTACCTAATGAAGCGGGATTAAAATTCTATGATGACATATTTGACGAGTGTGCAAAGTATGGAATTGAACCATTAGTAACAATGTCACACTATGAACCACCACTAGAGTTTGCAAGAAAGTATAATGGCTGGTATGATCGTCGAGCAATAGATTTTTTTGTTAGATATGTTGATGTAATAACTAGACGTTATAAAAATAAAGTTAAATATTGGCTTACATTTAATGAGATAGATTCAATTATTAGACATCCATTTATGACTGGTGGTTTGATTGAATCAAGATTTAAACCGGAAGAATTTGAAGAAGTATGTTTTCAGGCTATGCACCATCAATTTGTTGCTAGTGCTTTAGCGACTAAGGTCACTCATGATAATATTCCTGATGCAAAAGTGGGGTGTATGTTGACTAAATTAACGTATTATCCATATACATGCAAACCTGAAGATGTTTTAGAAGCACAACAAAGAATGCGCTCAATTTACTGTTTCTCTGATACCCAAGTTCATGGTGAGTATCCAGCATATTTATTAAGTATGTATAAAAATAAGGGCTTCAATATTAATATGACAGAAGAAGATTTAAGAATTATGAAAGAATATCCAGTTGATTTTATTTCATTTAGTTATTATTCATCTAGCTGTGTGGCTAAAGATGATACTGGATTAAATAAAACTGCAGGTAATACTGTAACTGCAATTAAAAATCCTCATATTCCTAGTTCTGATTGGGGTTGGCAAATTGATCCAATTGGTTTAAGAGTATCATTAGTTGATCTATACGATCGTTATCGTAAACCGTTATTTATTGTAGAAAATGGCTTGGGGGCTAAAGATGAATTGATTGATGGCAAGGTACATGATGATTATCGAATTGATTATTTAAAACAACATTGTCAAGCAATGTATGAAGCCATTCATGAAGATGGTGTTGAGCTAATGGGTTATACCACATGGGGATGTATTGATTTGGTATCTAATTCAACAAACCAAATGTCTAAACGTTATGGTTTTGTGTATGTTGATGTGGATGATTATGGTAATGGTTCATATAAACGTTATAAAAAAGATTCGTTTGACTGGTATAAACAAGTTATTGCGACAAATGGGGCATCTATACTAGAGGACTAAGTCCTCTTTTTATTATTTTATGATTCAAGTTGTTTATAAAAAATGATTACAATTAAAGATAAGCATCATGATAATGGATTCAAAGAGGTATAACTGAAGGTATGAGGATTGGACTCAAATTAGGAAAAGTAATCGGCTTAGAATAAGATATTTTAAAACAGGTAATTGTGAAGGATAGTAAATAAATTTAGATTGAGTTGGCTGTTAGAGAGAAAGTTTTAATAGTTTTTATTTATTAAATTTTGAACGAAATTTTCAAAAAGTAAAACTAAATATTGAATATCTTGACGTTTTTCAACCAAAGCAATTTTCTACGGTAGAACTAAAATTTGTTAGCGGTTACAATCATTCTATAAATTAAATTTTGTGCACAATAAAATTTTAATTGATAAAAGGAGAAAGAGTTATGAGTATGACTGATCGTCTTACCGAGGGGCTATTAAAGGTCGCTTCAAAAATTTCTAATCAACGTCATATGACAGCGATTAAAAATGCATTTACTGCTTTGCTGCCAATTATTATTACGGGAGCATTTTGTACGCTGTTTAGTAATGTTGTGTGTAGTACAACTACTACAGGAATCAGCTTAGCTAAAATTGATGGATTTGCTTGGCTTGAAGAATTGACACCATTATTTACCGCAGCTAATTACGCTACTTTAAATTTCTTTACGATTGGTACAGTAGTGTTAATAGCAATTGAAATGGCTAAACAATTAGGACATAAAGAGACAGTGGCACCAGTTGTTGCAATTTCTGCATATGTATCTTTGTGCGATTCGTTTACTAAAGTTGCAGTTGAGGGAGTAACTGATTTAGTTGAAGTAGTCAATGTATTGCCGCGTGAGTTTACTAATGCACAAGGATTATTTTTAGGAATGATCGTAGCTATTGTTTCAATGGAAATATATTGTCGCTTAGCAGATAGTGGAAAATTAGCAATTAAAATGCCCGAATCAGTGCCATCAAATGTTTCATCAGCATTTAATGCATTATTTCCGGCAGTACTTACAATTTTGATTATTTCGGCCTTTGGACTTTTATTTACAAAAGTAACAGGGAATTCAATTTACAATATGATTTCAACATGGATTCAAGCGCCGTTAAGAGGTATTTTGACAGGATTACCGGGATATTTATTAATATTCTTCCTTTCAACTTGTTTCTGGGTTATTGGTATCCATGGTACTCAAGTATTAAAACCGGTTTATCAAGCAACCATGTTAGAAGCTGTTATCGCAAATACTGATGCTGCAGCTAATGGTCAAACCCCACAATTTATTTTAAATGAAACATTTATTAGTTGTTTTACAACAATGGGTGGAGCAGGCTGTACGATTGGACTATTATTTGCTATGCTGCTGGCATCAAAACGTTCCGACCATCGAACAATTGCTAAACTATCTTTAGCCCCTGGGCTATTTAATATTAATGAAACAATGACTTTTGGATTGCCAATTGTATTAAATCCAATTTTTATGATTCCATTTATTTTAACACCTGTCATTACCGCAACATTTGCATATTTTATGACAGTAATTGGTTTCTGTGGAAAAATGATTTATGCAGTTCCGTGGACTACTCCACCATTACTAATTGCCTGGTTAGGTTCGGGAGGAAGTATTGGGGCAGTTATTACTCAAGCCCTTTGTGTAGTATTATCATTTATCGTTTATTTACCATTTGTTTTTGCTGCAAATAAGCAAGAAAATTAATCAAGGAGAATAGAGATGGCAACAAAAGTAATCAAACAGAACAATCGGGGATTGACTCTACGACAACAAAATATTTTAAGGATGAAAGAGGAGCTCAATAAACCAGATGAAAAAGCATTACATCCTTTCACTAAATATAAAATCATCACATATTTTTTAGTTATTTTATTTCCACCTATTGCGATGTATCGTGTTTGGAAAAAGGATTCTACTTTTGATATCACAGAAAAAATTGGGCAAACTTTGACTTGTGTGCTCTATGTTTGCTATCTAATTCAATTAATTTTTTAAATCTCCAGTTAAAACTGGGGATTTTTAATTAGTAATTTTTAGAAAATGAAAAAAATGTTGCTTCGTCAATAAAAATATTATAATGAAGAAAAATAAGATACGCGAGGATAGAGAGATGATTATTGATAAAATGAATACCCTAGAAAATCTTACTAATCAAGAAAAAGCAGTTGTCGACTACATTATTGCTAATCCTAAAGCTTTATTGGAAATGAGTGTTAATGAGTTAGCTAATGCAAGTTATACTAGTGCATCGACAATTACAAGATTATGTAAAAAATTAGGTACTAAAGGATATGCTGATATGAAATTTATTTATGTATCAGAATATCCTGAAATGATGAAATTAAAGGATTCATTAAAAGTAGTACCATTCAGTCGAAATAGTGGAATTGACGATATTATTCATACTATGCCGTTAATTTATTCACGTGCTATTGATCATACTCGCAGCATGCTCGATCGTAATACGGTTATTCGCGTAAGCAACTTAATGAAGCGAGCACAAGTAATTGATTTATACGGTGATGGAATCAATTTTGAAATTGCTCGTAATATTTGTTACAAACTTGACGAAATCGGAATTTCAGCAAATGCTTATAACAGTATCCAGTGGAATCACTGTAAAAGATTGCAGCAAGATAAAATTCCTTCATTTTCAATCTTATTATCACATACTGGTAAAAATCCGAGTATGGTTGATGCTGCGAAACGTTTAAAACAATATAATATCCCTAGTTTATCAATAACCGGGAATGTTGATAAGCGGTTATTGAATCTAACAGATTATAATTTTCAAATTATGATAACAGAAAATACCTTTGAATTTTCAACAGTAATTTTTACTATGTCATCACTATATATTTTAGATATCTTAGTAGCATCTTTAATTGTTCATAATTACGATAAAATAGAACGGCATCTTGAAGAATTGATTGGGCAGCGCTATGATTGGCAAAATGACTAATGGTTGATAATTTCAAAAAAGCTTAAAACAAATTATAATATTTGATAATTCTAACCGAAACAATATATCGATATGGGCAACTGCTGATTAAAAACTTATAATAAAATTATATAGGAGGAGTTATGATGAGAAAATTTCCAGAAGGTTTTTTATGGGGCGGTGCAACTGCAGCTAATCAAGTAGAAGGTGGCTGGAAAGAAGGTGGAAAAGGTATTTCGGTTTCTGATTGTGCCCGTCATCACCTTGATGTTGATGTTGAAAATTATAAAGCTCATAATCATATTACTAGTAAAGATATTGAAGAAGCATTAGCAAGTGATGACGATAGTTTGTATCCAAAACGGCATGGGAGTCAGTTTTATTATCATTATAAAGAAGATATTAAAATGTTTGCAGAAATG
Source organism: Erysipelatoclostridium sp. MSK.23.31 (assembly GCF_019125875.1). NCBI lineage: Bacteria > Bacillati > Bacillota > Erysipelotrichia > Erysipelotrichales > Coprobacillaceae > Thomasclavelia > Erysipelatoclostridium sp. MSK.23.31. Next base: position 20,948 of record NZ_JAHOCB010000032.1, read on the forward strand.
GGGTTTAAAGTTTACCGGATGTCGATTGCCTGGTCGCGAATTTTCCCTAATGGTGATGATGAACAACCAAATGAAGCGGGCTTAAAATTTTATGATGATGTATTTGATGAGTGTGCAAAGTATGGAATTGAACCACTTGTAACAATGTCACATTATGAACCCCCATTAAATTTAGTATTAAAATATAATGGCTGGTATAATCGTAAATTAGTTGGATTCTTTGAAACGTTCGTAAAAACAATTTGTGAACGTTATAAAAATAAAGTTAAATATTGGCTTACTTTTAATGAAGTGGATAGTATGATTCGTCATCCTTATACTACTGGTGGTTTGATTGAAGATCGTTTTCCAGGAATTAAATGGAATCAGGTAATTTTTCAAGCAATGCACCATCAATTTGTAGCTAGTGCGTTAGCAACAAAAATTTGTCATGAAATTATTTCTGATTCAATGGTAGGGTGTATGTTGACTAAACTGACATACTACCCTTATAGTTGCAAACCAGAAGATGTCTTACAAGCCCAACAAGATATGAGAGGTACATATTGTTATAGTGATACTCAAGTATTTGGTGAATATCCTGCTTATTTATTAGCAAAATTTAAAAATGAGGGAGTAGAAATTGTAAAAGAACCTGGTGATGATGAAGTGATGAAAAAGTATCCTGTTGATTTTGTATCATTTAGTTACTATATGTCATCATGTTCAGCTGCTAGTAGCGAAGGTTTAGATACAGCAGTTGGAAATACTGTCACAGCAGTTAAAAATCCTTACTTGCCTTCAAGTGAATGGGGCTGGCAAATTGATCCAATTGGTTTAAGAATTTCAATGGTTGATTTATATGACCGTTATCGTAAACCGTTATTTATTGTAGAAAATGGTTTGGGTGCAAAGGATGTAGTTTTACCTGATGGAACTATTGATGACCAATATCGGATTGATTATTTCGATTGTCATTTTAAAGAAATGCTTAATGCTATTGAAATTGATGGAGTCGAATGTTTAGGATATACTTCTTGGGGATGTATTGATATTGTTTCAGAATCGACAAAGCAAATGAGTAAAAGATATGGCTTTATTTATGTAGATGCTGATGATTACGGTAAGGGAACATACAAACGAATTCCTAAAAAAAGTTTTTATTGGTATAAAAAGGTAATTGAAACTAATGGAGCATGTTTATTTGAGGACTAAGGTCCTCTTTTTTGTGGATTATAAAAAACTTAATTAGATTACATTGACTTTCCCCTTAGGGCAAGGTGTAAGATGAACATAGAGATTAGTAGGAGGTACTAATTTATGTTATCAATTGGGGAGTTTTCAAAGATATGCCAAGTTTCGACTAAAACATTACGATATTATGCTGAAATTGGGCTAATTTTACCCGATGAGATCAATCTGGAAAATGGTTATCGATATTATTCTATTGATCAGTTAGAAACAATGTTATTTATTAATCGCTTAAAATCATATAATTTTTCACTAGAAGAAATTAAAGAAATTCTTGAAACAGAAGAAGCACAGGATGAAAAATTATGTAAAGCTTTAATGAAAAAGAAAAAGGAGATTGATTTAAAAATCCAAAATTATCAAAATTCTTTAGCGCAGCTGCATGAGGATATCACAACTCTCCAACAAGGAAAATCAATTATGTCGTATCTAGATAAAATTGATGTGCAGCTAGTAGAAATACCGCCTATGAATTTACTGAATATTCGTAAAATGATTCAAGAAGATGAATTTGCTGAAGCATACAGTAATAGTTTTGGACAATTGTTTAGAGAAATTATGACCGATAAGTTAACAGTAACCGCGCCACCGATGGTACTTTTCCACAGCTCAGAATTTACTTTACAAGGGTTAGATACAGAATTTGCCATTCCTGTACAAGAAACAAATAATAGAACTAGAGAATTTGTACCGGGAACATGTCTTAAAACGGTTGTTCATGGCTCTTATTCTAATTTGTCTTCGGTATATATTAAACAATGTGAATGGGCGGAAAAAATAGGTTATAAAAATGATGCCCCTTTGTATGAAGTATATGTAAATGATCCATCACAGGTTACAAGTGACAAAGAACTTATTACTGAAGTTTATTATCCAGTAAGTAAGCTTAAAGTTTGATGAAAATAAAGGAGAACTAGATGAACCAAGAGAAAATAATGCAGTTAGAAGAAATCATTAATACAAAATATGATAATATTACAGGAATTATTGGATTAAAAAATGGTGTAACAAAATATGAAAATTATTTTAATGGGGGTAACGTAAATAGTACGGTACATGTTGCTTCTGTTACTAAAAGTATTATTTCAATTTTAATCGGGATAGCTTTAGATAAAGGTTATATAGAAAAAATTGATCAAAAGATTATAGATTTTTTTCCGAATTATGTAATAAAAAACAATAATTTGGCAATTCAAAAAATTACTATTAGAGATATGATGACGATGACTGTACCTTACAAATATCAAGAAGATTCTTATATTAAATATTTTACAAGTAAAGACTGGGTTACTTTTTCCCTTAATTTACTAGGTGATTGTGGTGAAATTGGAAAATTTCAGTATGCTCCATTAATTGGGCCAGATATATTATCAGGTATTTTAGTTAATACTACAGGAAGATCAGTATTTGATTTTGCTACTGAATATTTATTTACACCACTTGGAATTGAAGTTAAAGATAAAATCACTTTTAGCAGTGAGGAGGAACAAGTAGCTTTTCTTAAAGCTAAAGATATTAACGGCTGGGTGATAGATTCATGTGGCATTAATGCAGCAGGATGGGGACTTACGTTATCAACTAGGGCGATGGCTAAAATTGGGCAATTATATCTAAATCAAGGACGATGGAATAAGCAACAAATTGTTTCAAAGCAATGGGTTATTGATTCAATAAAAAAACAAAGTTATAATGATGAACTTAATTTAGCATATGGATATTTATGGTGGCTGCATCAAGATGGTTTTATGGCAATGGGTGATGGGGGAAATGTTATTTATGTAAATATCATGAAAAAAATAGTAATATCGATTACTGCTACGTTTAAACCAGATGTTAATGATCGAATTGAATTTATTAAAGAATATCTAGAACCGCTATTTGATGAATAATTAAATAAGAACAGATAACTTTAAAGTTATCTGTTCTTTAAATAGGGGAATATAATGGACAAAATAAAAATTAGAGGTTTGATTCAAAATAATCTTAAAAATATTGATTTAGATATTCCCAAACATAAAATTGTAATCTTTACTGGGGTATCAGGGCCGGGAAAGTCTAGTATTGTTTTTGATACGATTGCCACAGAGTCAGGTCGTCAGCTAAATGAAACTTTTGCGGCTTTTATAAGGGGAAAATTGCCACAATATGTTAAACCAAATCTTCAAAGTATTGAAAATTTGTCACCAGCGGTTATTATCGATCAATCTTCTTTGGGTGGGAATATTCGTTCAACAGCTGGAACAATTAGTGATTTGTATACTGATTTACGCATTTTATTTTCTCGTATTGGTAAGCCTTATTTTGGCAGTGCCGCGCGTTTTTCTTTTAATGATCCCGCCCAGTATGTTCGGGATTAGGAGAAGTAATGACAATTGAGGAGGTTCTTGACTTCTTTGATAATGCTAAAATTACTAAGAAGCTTCAACAATTAGTCGATGTGGGATTATCGTATATGACCTTAGGTCAGTCTTTAACAGCTTTATCTGGTGGTGAGATCCAAAGGATCAAGTTAGCTCAAGCTTTGAATAAAAAAGGGAATATATATATTAGATGAGCCGACGACAGGATTGCACCCGTGCGATATAACGAAATTGATGAAATTATTTAATTCGCTTGTCGATAGCGGTAATACAGTTATTATAATTGAACATAATCTTGATGTAATTAAACAGGCTGACTGGATCATTGATATTGGTCCTGAAGGTGGTAAAAATGGAGGCAAAGTTGTATTTCAGGGAACCCCCAAGGAAATGATTACAACTTCTCAGACCCTTACAGCAAAGAGTATACGGGAAACGACGGAGTTATTAGAGAAAAAATAAACTGTTCTTAAGATAGTTTATTTTATTTTAAATTTTTGTATTAAGATATAATTTTAGGGTTTCCTTTTTTTAGGTGAATAATGTAAATTATTTGGTTATTATCAGACTTTTTGTCGATAATCTCACAATTGAAGAAGTGATATTATTGTGATATAATTTTCAAGTATCTTACAAAGAATGGAGGTCTGGAAATGGAATATCAAGATAGACTGTTTAATCAGAAAAATAGAGCATCTATGGATAAAATCATTAATAATTTACCAGGTGGGATTATTGTTTTTGAAATGCAGGAAAATAAGATTAAAACATTATTTTCAAATGACGGAACTTATCAGTTATTTGGATATAGTAAAGAAGCTTTTAAAACGGTTTTCCATAGTGATGTTTTTGAAATTGTTTATCAACCTGATTTAGCACCTCTACAAGAAGAATTTTATGAAGCTACTAAGAATAGAGAATCATTTGAGCATGGCTGCCGTTGTTTTCGTAATGATGGGACATTGATGTGGACATATTTTAGAGTGAACTATATTGGCACTGAAGATGGCCGAAATGTGTTTGTTGGATTGATTACCGATAGTTCTAAAGAACGCCTGCTAGAAGAAAAATCGCGAATTAATGAGGAAATGTATCATATTGCATTTAATCAAAGTAATGTATTTTTATTAGAATATGATCATCGTAGTAAACAGGTTTCTTGTTCAAGTGAAAGTAGTGCAGCGTATTTTGATTCAGCTGCTTTTTCAAATATCCCAGAATCATTGATTGATAGTGATTTGATTCACGAACGTTCATTTGATGATTTTTATCATTTTTATCATCAGATTATTGGTGGCGTAAAAACAGGGGAAGTTAAATTAAAAATGCGTGCACTTAATAGTGATAAATATATTTGGATTCATGTTAAATTCACTAATATTTTTGATGATGACAATCAGCCGATCAAAGCCGTTGGAGTTTACCAAAATATTGATGAGCAAGTGCGACTTGAGTCACGTTATCTTCAAGAAATTAAATATCGTCAAAAATTAATGCAACGCTCAATTACAAATCTTGAAGTTAATTTAACTACTGATGAAGTGATTAAAGCACACAATGTTACATATAATCTTTTAGGATTAGATGAAAAAGCAAGTTATAGTGAATTTATTAAAAAGATGGTTACATTAGTTGCTGATGAAGATAAACACTTATTTTTAGATACTTTTGGATTGGATAATGTACGTCAAGCTTACCATGATGGTAAAGATGATCTGAGAATTAGTTTTTTATTTTATCGTCCAACGAAAAAGCGTTATGGTTGGGTATCTACGCATATGATGTTTTTATATAATGAAGAAACTAATCAGTTGATGGGCTTTTTTTATGCTAACGATATTGATGATGATAAACGTAAGACGATTGAATTGACACGGCAGGCGCGGACTGATGCTTTAACCGGATTAATTAATCGTCGTGAATTGGAACGGGTAATTACATCAGAGATTCAGTTAGTTGAACCAGGTAATTATGGAGCCTTATTTATGATTGATGTAGATAATTTTAAATTAGTTAATGATGCAAATGGACATAGTGCTGGTGATGAAACGTTACGTTTTGTTGCTAATCGATTAAAGTCATTATTCCGTGGTGATGATGTTGTCGGTCGTTTTGGGGGCGATGAATTCATGGTCTATATGAAAGAAGTAGGAGCTAAAAAAGATGTTATTTCTAAGGCAAAACAGGTTAGTGAGGCACTAGCAACGACTTGTCCAGGAAGTAAAATTGATATTTCATGTTCAGTTGGTGTCACTTTTGTCGAGACTCCTCGAGTGATATTTGATGAAATTTATCATCAAGCTGACAGTGCTGCTTACGAAGCTAAAAAGAATGGAAAAAAGAGCTATCATATTTTTGAATAAAATGCCTGCGGGCATTTTTCTTTTAAGGAGGAAATTAAGGTGAATGGTAATAAAGTTAAAGTCATGGCACAAGGTGCGATGTTGGCATCATTATTTGGTGTACTAGGAGTTATTAATCTTTATACTGGGAGTATCTTTGATATTGTTTTAGCTTATGTTATGGTTATTGGGCTTGTATATTATACTTATTTATATGACTATCGAGCAGGATTGAGTGTTTTAGCAGTTACTTTTGTAATTTTATTTTTAGTTGGTGAATTATTTTTTACATTTTATGTTACTTTTACTTTAGTGATGGGGATATTTTATGGGTATTGTCTAAAACATGAAAAGCAGAAATGTTTTTCTAAATATGGCTTAATGATCATTTCAGCAATAAAAAACTTTTTAATTTTCTTTCTATTGGGAGGATTATTAGGAATCAATGTTTATCAAGAGGGACTTGAGATGTATAGAGAGATTATTTCGTTAATACCAATGTTAAAAAATATTCTAACACCGGAAGTATCATTTGCATTGCTGTGGATATTTCTATTTATTAGTGAATCTTACATCGTTCGTGTGTATTCAAATATAATCGTAAGCAAATTGATGAAAAGAAAGTAAAATTAATGTATAATGATATTATTCTAGAGGTGGTGAGCTAAATGACAGTAAAGATGACACGAATAAAGAATGTAGTGATTGCTTTATTATTGATTGAATTTATATTTGCTTTGATGGGATATGTATTTCTTTCTAGTAATACATCTTTAGTTCTGGCTACATATATATTTATAAAGAATGTTATTGTTCTAGGATTTATCTTTTATTCATCAAGTTTGGCTAATGAAAATAATTTAAGTGTTAGTGAAGCGTTAAATAATGAAGCTAAAAATGCCTTTATTTTTGGTGGAATCGGCCTGATTAAATATGATGAAAACCGGAATATTTCTTGGATCAGTGATTTATTTACTGAGATGAAATTAAATATTGTTGGTAAAAAATTATTAGAATGGCAACCGTTATTAGCTTCTTTATTTGAAGATGATGATATTAAGGTGATTGATATCAATTCTCGTAAATTTGAGGTTTATAATAGTAAGGAAAGCCGTTTATTATATTTAAAAGATGTAAGTGATTATGTAGGGATTAGTAAAGAGTTTGAAGATCAGCAGGTTTGTGTTGCGTATATTACGGTTGATAACTATGAAGAGTCGATTGAACAGGCTGATGAACAAACAGCTGCTTCAATTCAATCAACAACACGCCAGATCGTATTAGATTGGGCAAAAGAAAATGGAATTGTTTTGAAACGCTATAAAAGTGATGGTTATATTGCAATGTTTAACGAAAGGACTTATCGTAAACAGGTTGAAGATAAGTTTAAGATCTTGGATTATTTTAAAGAACAAGCAGAGCAGTTAGGACAAATGATGACATTATCTATTGGAATTGGACGAGGAAGTAATATTCTCCGTGAACTTGATGAGCTGGCTTTTTCTGCGCTTTCGCTGGCTTATTCTCGAGGCGGAGATCAGGCTACAGTTAAATCAAATGATGAACCAATTCGTTTCTTTGGTGGAAATAGTGAAAGCTATGAAAAATCAAATAAAATTCGTGCCCGTGTAATTGCTCAATCATTAGCGGGATTGATTCGTCAGGCTAATAATGTTTTAATTATGGGGCATAAACAATCGGATTTTGATTCTTTTGGTGCTTCAATCGCAATGTATTCAATTTGTAAAGCCTATGGGAAAAAGGCACACATCATTATTGATTATGATTCATTGGAAGAAAAGACTGGGGTAATTGCTCGGAGCCTGCGTGATGATGAACGTTATCGTGGAGTTTTTATTACACCGGCTAGAATTAATGAATTTAATCACAGTAAAACCTTGCTGGTGAATGTTGATAATCATAAACCGTCATTAGCAATCGATGCTAATGCACTTGATATAATTAAAAATAAAGTTGTAATTGATCATCATCGTCGTGGTGAGGAATTTATTGAATTACCATTGCTGACGTATTTAGAGCCGGCAGCTTCGTCAACTGTTGAGTTGATTGTAGAATTATTTGATTATCAAAAAGAAAATGTTTGTGTGACTGAACGTGAAGCGACAATCATGTATGCGGGAATGTTGATCGATACTAATTATTTTAGGACACGTGTAGGAACTAGAACATTTCAGGCTGCAGCTAAATTAAAAGAGATGCAGGCGAATGTATCAGAAGCTTATAAATATCTAGAAGATGATTATGATACGACTCTAACAAAATTGTCAATTACGCAAACAGCATATCGTTATGGTGAAAATATCTTGATTGCTTTTGGACGTCAAGATAAAATATATAGTAGAACATTGTTAGCAAAGGCTGGTAATGAGCTATTAGGTATTAGTGGAGTTAAGGCGGTATTTACAGTAGGTCGTACAGGTAAAGAAGAGGTATCTATCAGTGCACGAAGTACCCGTGATGTTAATGTGCAGTTAATTATGGAAAAATTAGGTGGAGGCGGTCATTTTTCTATGGCAGCTTGCCAATTAAAGTATGAAGATGTAACGATTGCAATTAATTTATTAGAGGAAGCAATCAACGAATATTTAGATGAAAGGACGAATGAATAATGAAAGTTATTTTATTACAAGATGTAAAAAAAGTTGGTAAAAAAGGAGAAGTTGTTAAAGTAGCCGATGGGTATGGACAAAACTTCTTAATTAAAAACAAGTTAGCAGTTTTAGAAACAAATACAAGTCGTAAAATTGTTGAGAGTCAAAAAGAAGCAGAGCACCAACAAGATTTAGAAAATCAAGCAAAAGCTAAAGAATTAGCTAAAGAAATTGAAAGCATTACTTTAGAATTTACTTTAAAATCAGGTAAAGATGGTAAAACTTTTGGTAGCGTTTCTACTAAACAAGTAGTTGAACAATTAAGAGAAAAGTATGGTATTAAAATTGATAAAAGAAAATTTATTGATGCTCATCCAATTGGAGCATTAGGATATACTAAATTAAAAGTAGATTTATATAAAGGAATTATTGCAACAATCAATGTTCATTTAAAAGAACGATAGGAGAAATGTATGGCCAATCGAGAATATCCTCATGACATAGAGGCAGAAAGATCATTATTAGGTTCAATGCTTATTTCAAAAGATAAGTGTATTGATATCTTGAATAAAACAGTTGAAGATGATTTTTATGATGACAGTCATCAAGCAATCTTTAAGGCAATGGCTGCAATCAATGAAGAAGGCACTCCAGTAGATGTTACCACGGTAACATCTTATCTTATGGATCATAGCCAGCTAGATAAAATAGGTGGTGTTGATTATTTGCTTAGATTAAGTGAATCTGTACCAACTGTAGCGCATAGTGAATATTATTTGAAGATATTACATAATAAAGCAACATTGCGAAGAATTATTCGCGAGACAACTCAAATTGCTGAAAATGCTTATGGTGATGTTGAAAATATTGATGCTTTTATTGATGAAACTGAAAAAACGATTTTAAAAGTAACTCAAGATCGAAGTGCTGGTGAATTTAGAGATATTCGAGGGGTTATTAAAAGTGTTACGGATCGTTTAAATTTACTCCAAAAAATTGATGGAAATATATCTGGGGTAAAATCTGGGTTCCGTGATCTTGATAAGATTACATCTGGTTTTCAAAAGGGAGATCTAATTATTTTGGCTGCACGTCCAGCGATGGGGAAAACAGCCTTTGCCTTGAATCTAGCCCATAATGCAGCGTATAAAGCTGAGGAACCGGTTGCTATTTTTTCCCTGGAAATGCCTGCTGAACAGCTTGTTCAGAGGGTTATCTGTTCAATGGGGGGAATAGAAGGTTCTTCTATGAGAACAGGTGAAATTTTAAAAACAAATGCAAATAAATATTATGCCGCAGCAGAACGAGTATCTAAATGTAATATGTACATAGATGATAGTCCGGGTATTAAAATCAATGATATTGTTGCAAAAAGTCGTAAATTAAAAAGTGAGCATGGCTTAAGGATGATTGTAATCGATTATTTGCAATTGATTACAACTGCTTCTAAAAATAAAGAAAATCGACAACAAGAAGTATCTGAGATTTCAAGAACGCTAAAGGCATTAGCCAGAGAACTTGAAGTACCAGTTATTTCATTATCACAATTATCACGTTCAGTTGAACAACGACCTAATAAACGGCCGATGATGTCTGACTTAAGAGAGTCTGGGGCAATCGAGCAGGATGCCGATATTGTTTCGTTTATTTATCGTGAAGATTATTATAAAGATCCTGGAGAAGAATCAGAAGATAATGGATTAACAGAAATCATTATTGCAAAACATCGTAATGGGGCAACAGGTGAAGTTAATCTTGCTTTTGAAAAGAATTATAGCCGTTTTTCTGATTTGGCTCAAATGGGTCCAGACGGAACAAGTGAAGGCGTGCGTGATCTTAGAAGTTAAGGAGGAATTAGATGTATCATCAATACCGTGAAGGTTGGATTGAAGTAATTAGTGGATGTATGTTTGCAGGAAAAACAGAAGAGTTGATTCGACGCATCAATGTATTAAGCTATGCTAAGAAGAATATTATTGTGTTTAAGCCTAAAATAGATAATCGTTATTCTGATAGTGAGATAGTTTCTCATTCTGGTGCTAAAGTACCTTGTTTAGTAGTTGAAAAAGCCCAGGATATCTTAAAGAAAATTGAAGCTGATACCGAAGTAGTAGCAATAGATGAAGTGCAGTTTTTTGATAAAGATATCGTTGAAGTTTGTGAATATTTAGCTGATAAGGGAATTCGCGTAATGGTTGCAGGCTTAGATAAAGATTTTAGAGGTGAGTCATTTGGCGTGATGCCTGAATTATTGACTCGGGCAGAGTTTGTCACAAAGTTAACAGCGGTTTGTGCTAAATGTGGGGCCCCGGCGACAAGAACACAACGTCTAGTTAATGGTAAACCAGCAGGATTTGAAGACCCTATCGTGATGGTTGGGGCTGATGAAAGTTATGAACCAAGATGTCGTCATTGCCATCAAGTTCCTAATAAACCGCATAAATTCTAATTATGAGAGATTTTTATAGTTTGGGTTATAAAAATATAAAGAAGCAGGTTTTAATTTGGTTTTAGTGCTGTCAAGTAGACACACTGGTTAAATTCAACCTTCTTTTAAAAAGTACGGCCTAAAGCAAAATAAAGACAAGTTACGTTAGTAACTTGTCTTCGTTTTTATGATTAAAGGGAGGGTAGTTTTCTTACTACACTAATATCATAAAATAGCTAGGTGAACTGAATGTGAACTAAATAATAATATTAGAAATATTTAAAAGTTTTAAAATGTAAATAAAAGACGATGAATTCAAACAAAATTTATTTTGCTTATTTAGTATGTTTATTATATAATATGAGAGGTTTGGAGGTATAAATCATGAATGAGAGTATGTTAGATCGTTTAAAAACAATGGAGAATAGATATGAAGAATTAGGACATATGCTGATGGATCCAGATATCGGTAGCGATATTAAGAAAATGACGGAAGTTACAAAAGAACAGTCATCACTTCAAGCAGCATATGATTTATATCAAGAGTATAAAGAAGTAGAAGCTGGGATCAGCGATGCTAAAGAATTAGCTAAAGAAAGTGATCCTGAAATTAAAGAAATGGCTAAAATGGAGTTAGCGGAGTTGGAAACACGCTTACCTGAGATTATAAGCAAGTTAGAAATTGAATTAATTCCAAAGGATCCCAATGATAATAAAGATGTAATTATGGAGATTCGTGGTGCTGCTGGCGGTGATGAAGGAAATATCTTTGCAGGAGATTTATATCGGATGTATGTAAAATATGCAGAGTCTCAAGGTTGGAAAGTTGAAGTAATGGAAGCTGTTGATGCCGAAGCAGGTGGCTATTCATTAATTTCTTTCATGGTAAAGGGTGAAGATGTTTATGGTAAATTAAAATTTGAATCTGGATCTCACCGAGTACAACGGGTTCCTAAAACCGAAACGCAAGGACGTGTCCACACTTCAACAGCAACTGTTCTAGTAATGCCGGAAATGGAAGAAGTAGATGTTGAAATTAATAAAAGTGATTTAAGAATTGATACATATCGTGCTAGTGGTGCAGGAGGTCAACATATTAATAAGACTGATTCTGCAGTAAGGATTACCCATCTTCCAACTGGAATTGTGGCAGCTAGTCAAGATGGACGTTCACAACACGATAATAAAGATAAAGCAATGAAAGCTTTAGTTTCACGAATTTATGATTTTTATCAGCAACAACATGACGAACAAGTTGGTAGTGAAAGAAAGAGTAAAGTTGGGTCTGGTGATCGTGCTGAAAAAATCAGAACATATAATTATCCTCAAAATCGAGTAACTGATCATCGTATTGGTTTAACGATCCAACAATTAGATCGTATTGTTGATGGAAAATTAGATGATATTATTACAGCTTTGATTAATGAAGACCAACGTTTAAAAATGGAAGGTCAACATTAATGGCAACTGTAAAAGAGCTGATTAAATTAGCAGAAAGCAGATTAGATGATGCTAGTAAAGATGTTAATGTTGCTAAAGTGCTGTTTTATCACCTTGCTGATAAACAACCGCATGAGTTATATTTAATGTATGATGAAGAAGTCAGTTCAGAACTAGAAGCCAAGTTCTTGGCAGGTATGGAAGAATATTATCAAGGAAAACCAATTCAGTATATAAAAGGCGTAGAAAACTTTTTTGGACGTGATTTCAAAGTTAATGAAGACGTTTTGATTCCACGTTATGAGACTGAGGAATTAGTGGAAAATATTTTATATCGTATTGATGACTATTTTGCTGAATATCAAAGCATTACTCTTTGTGATGTTGGAACGGGTAGTGGGGCGATTGCAACTAGTCTTGCTTTAGAAGAACCGCGTCTAAAAGTTTTCGCAACTGATATTTCTTTAAAAGCAGTTACAGTCGCTAAAGATAATGCAAAGAATCTGGGTGCTAATATTGAATTTATGGTTGGAGATATGTTAGAGCCATTATTAGAAAATGAAATAAAGGTTGATATTTTTGTTTCTAATCCCCCATATATTCCTCAAGAACAAGAAATCGAAGCAATGGTTAAAGATAATGAACCACATGTGGCTTTATTTGGTGGTAATGATGGGCTATATTTTTATCGTAAAATATTTCAGGGAGTCGAGCCATTATTGCAGGAACGGGCTTTATTAGCATTTGAAATGGGATTTGATCAACGGGAGCTTATGGAAGCAGCTCTTCAAGAATATTTTCCTAACGATCCCCATGAAATCATTAAGGATATTAATGGAAAAGATCGTATGTTATTTATTTATCGTAATCTTAAATAAGCACCGAAAGGTGCTTTTGTTGTATAATGAAATAAAGGTGGGATATGATGATCATTAATAAGTTAAACGATATTATCAATAATAGTCAAACGAGTGATCCTAGATATATGATCTCTAGCTTTATTAAACAAAATATTCTTATAATTAATTCCTTAACTATTAAGGAAGTAGCTGATGGAAGTCATGTTTCTAAAGCCATGGTCTCGAAGTTCGTTAAAGAATTAGGTTATGATAACTTTGCTGAGTTAAAAGAAAGTTGTTCGATGTATGTCGGAAGTCTTGGATTAAAGGATCGATATTTTCAGTTAGATAGTGATTTTAGAAGTAATAGTTCAGATTTAGTTGTGCGAATGAATAATTTATTAACCAATACAGTACATCAGATCAATTATAATGATCTAGATATGCTCGTAGAAGATATTAGAAATTGTTCTTGCCTATTTTTGTTAGGTCATGGAGAGGCAAAAGGACTATGTTCAATGATCCAAATTGAATTGGATGCACTTCAAATACCGATTATTGTAGTAGATGTTGATTTTAGAAAAGAATATCGAATTGGTGATCACGCTGTATTTTTAATTATCAGTGTTAATGGTAATACACTAATGTATAATCACCGAACAATTACTAAAATATTAAAGCAAAAACAAAAGGCTTGGTTAATAACTTGCAATCAAGAAATTGCTTTTGCTGGGAAAAAAATTTATGTTCCCTCTGTTGATTCTACATTGAATAAGATAAATATCCGCTTTGTGACAGATTTGATTATTGCCAGATTGCAACAAAACCAAGAGTAAATATTTTAGTTCACAGTTTGTGAACTATTAAGTATTTATTCTTTTTTTATAGTAAGGTAAGGATATAGTAAAAAGGAGGAATGAAAGATGGCTTTTTCAAAAGATTTTTTATGGGGTGGAGCAACTGCTGCTAACCAATGTGAAGGTGGATATAATGAAGGGGGACGTGGTCTTGCTAATGTTGATGTAGTACCTCATGGTAAAGACCGTTTTCCTGTTTGCTTAGGAATGAAAGAAATGCTAGATTTTGAAGAGGGATACTATTATCCCGCTCAAGTTGGAATTGATTTTTATCATCATTATCAAGAAGACATTAAACTATTTGCTGAAATGGGGTTTAAAACATTTAGACTATCGATAGGGTGGACTCGTATTTTTCCTAACGGTGATGAAAATGAACCGAATGAAGAAGGCCTAAAGTTTTATGAAAATGTTTTTAATGAATGTCATAAATATGGAATAGAGCCCTTAGTAACGATTACTCATTTTGATATGCCTATTCATTTAATTAAGAAGTACGGCGGATGGAAAAATCGTGAATTAATTGAAATGTATAAAAAATTAGTTACTGTTCTTTTTACAAGATATAAAGGTCTAGTAAAATATTGGTTAACTTTTAATGAAATCAATATGATCTTACATATGCCATTTATGGGGGCAGGACTGATGTTTAAAGAAGGCGAAGATCAAAAAGAAGCTAAATATATTGCGGCTCATAATGAATTAGTAGCAAGCGCTTGGGCTACCAAGATTGCTCATGAAATTGATTCTAATAATATGGTAGGATGTATGCTGGCTGGAGGCGAATATTATGCATATAGTTGCCATCCTGCAGATGTTTGGGCTTCTATTAATAAAAATCGGGAAAATATAATGTTTATTGATGTTCAAGCACGTGGATATTATCCAAACTATGCTTTAAAAATGTTTGAACGTGAAGGTATCAATATTGGTATTACCACAGAAGATAAAGAAATTTTAAAGAATAATCCAGTTGACTTTATTTCTTTTAGTTATTATTCATCACGTTGTATTTCAACACAAGGAAATGTTGAAAAAACTTCTGGAAATGCTTTTGAGGGAACTAAAAACCCCTATTTAAAAACTAGTGAATGGGGTTGGGCAATCGATCCGTTAGGATTAAGAATCACATTAAATACTTTATATGATCGTTATCAAAAACCACTATTTATCGTTGAAAATGGTCTTGGTGCCAAAGATACAATTGGAGCTGATGGTTCAGTAAATGATGATTATCGAATTGAATATTTAAGAGAACATATAATAGAGATGGATAAGGCAATTAATGAAGATGGAGTTGAATTATTAGGCTATACACCTTGGGGATGTATTGATTTAGTGTCTGCTTCAACTGGTGAAATGTCAAAACGCTATGGATTTATCTATGTTGATCGAGATGATCAAGGGAACGGTTCATTAAAACGTTCAAAGAAAAAAAGTTTTGCCTGGTATAAAAAAGTTATTGCTTCAAATGGAACTGATTTAGATTAATTAAAAACATTGACTCATAAAAGTCAATGTTTTTAATTTTCTAAAATTTTCTGTTTTATGTATGTTTCAATCTTAGGTAGTGGAATATTTAGAAGAAGTGATATTTCTTCATGAAAAATATTTTTGGCTGCTTTAAAATATTTTAGTTCATAATTTTGAGTCTGTTTTTTTTGGTGACGAATATAGATTGTTTTAATTAGCTTGATCCACTCAACTTCATCATATTTATCTAGTGACTTTTGGTAAAGCTCTTGTCGATATCGTTCACTAGTTATGTTTAAAGTACGAATATATGGAATTCGTTCAACAATTTCCTCCATTTCAGAAGCTGTTATAACCTTTCGGACAAGTTCGGTGATATTCGTAATGATTGTTTCATTGGTTTGCCAAGTTGTTAAAATGCAAGTGTGATTGTGAATAGCGATAATTTGATAAAGATGATTGTTTTTATGAATAATATAGTCATTAATTTTATACATAAATGCTCCTTAATTTTCTTTCAAAGTTTCTAAAATAAATGGTAAAATTTGTTCTGGCTTTAAATTGAGTGTATGACAAAATTCATCATAAAGCATTTTTTCTGCGGTTTGTAAAAAATGCTGATCTTGAACATGAAATTTTTTTCCGGCTTTTTCTTGTTTTTGTTTATTTAAATACAAAGTTTTGGTCAATTTAACTAATTGTTCATGATTCCCATGATTAATAATATCATTATATTTTTGTTTTCGAATATTTTTATCATTGATCCAGATTGTTTCATTATCTGGCATCGTCTTAATTAATTCATAAATATCTTTCTTAGATAATACTTTTCGCATTTTTGATAAAGCCTCTTCATTATCTGTTGGGACAAGAATAGTTATATGATCATCCAATGGGGTTAAAAAATAATATTGCTTATCGATATTGTTAAGTTTGCGAGTAACAATATCCTTGATCTTACAAACACCTTCACGTCCATATAAAACGGTATCGCCAATTTTGTACATATAAATTCCTCCATATAATAAAAAAGTGTAGCTGCAACTGGACTTACGTTCCGCAAACTACACGTTGAGATAATATAATTATATCATTTAAAAAAATAATTTCATGTATCAATTTTAAAATCATTATCATAAATAGATTTTAAATTCAATAGTTTTTTTAATTTTTAGGTACCTATTTATGGTACTTAGTAAGTATTTTTGTAATCGCTTTCAATGAGAAAGGGTGATAAACTAAATATATCGAGGAGGAAAGAGATATGAAGAGATTAAAGAGATTATTAGCGATGGTCGTAAGTTTCGCATTAGTAGCAACAACATATTGCACCCCATTATTTGCTGTTGATGCTCCAGATACTTATAGCTGTCAATTATATGGGGAAGTGACAGATGCGGGTGAGGTCGTATCAAAAATGGTAATTGACTATGGTGCTGCTAAAAAGGTTACAGGTGTAGGGTTAGATACATTTACTGTTCATGCTAAAGCATCAACAGAAGATATTCGTCAAGGTACACAAGATACTAGCTATGGTGATTATGATCTTGACCGTAAAATTGTTAAAGTAGAAGTTGAAGGACAATATGTAAACATCTATTTTAATCAAAGTGAAGGGGCCACTTTAGCTTATTTAAGTTCAGGTAGAAATTATCCGGCTGAATTAACTTATACGGTTACACAAAATAAGCCAGTTACTTTAACAGCTGCAGATGGTACAGTTATTAACGATTCATATACCGGTAATTATACTTGTGATAATACTGTAATAAATGCAGAAACTGCTAAATTTGAATCAGTTAAAGTAAAGGATGGAATTAATTATCAATATTATGATGCTGGTAGTGCAGATTCATTGATTGTTTGGTTCCATGGTAATGGTGAAGGTGATTATTTATCTTCTGGCAACAATGTTGCACAAATGTTAGCTAATCGTGGTACAGTTGCTTGGGCTACAGATGAGACTCAAAATATTTTTGGAGGGGCTCATGTTATGGCTTTCCAAGCACCAGATACTTGGTATTATGCACAAAATGATGGTTTATTAGAAAAAGCGTATAATGAAATTAATGAAGTAATCAAAGCTAAAAATATCGATCCTGATAAAGTGTTTGTTTCGGGATGTTCAGCTGGTGGTTACATGACAACAAGAATGTTGATTGCTTATCCAGATTTATTTGCTGCTGCAATGATCAACTGTCCTGCATTAGATGTAGCAGATGCTCGTGGTGGAGAAACTCCAACTGATGCAGAATTAGCAAGTATTAAAAATTCTGATACTGCAATTTGGTTAGTTCAAGGGAAAACAGATAGCAGTGTTAAACCAGAAGATTGCTCAATCCGTTTATTTAATGCTTTAACAGATGGACAAGAATTAATTACTTCAGAACATAAACAAGATTTAAATTCTGATTTTACAACTTCTGAAACTAAAGATGGAAAATATAAATTATCTTTATATGAAACAGTAGCAGTAACAGATCCTAGTACAGGAGCAAGTTCTAATAAATTAGAATTTGCAGAAGATTATGATCAAGATGGTGTAGCAACATTAGTTCAATATAGTGATCACTGGTCTTGGATCTATACATTAAATAACAATCCTAAAGATGCTAAAGGTGTTAGTATTATGAATTGGGCTGCTGAATATGGAAAAACAGCAGAACAACCAACACCTGCACCAGTACCAGAAACACCAGCTGATACACCTAAAACTTCAGTTAAGACTGGTGATAGTGTGAGCCTTGGATTATACGCAATAACTACATTAGCAGGACTTTGTGGAATTGCATTATTAAAAAAGAGATATAATTAAAAGTAGTGAACTTAGTTGAGAAACTAAGTTCTTTTTTGATTAAATTGTTAAATTAGACTAACTTATTATTGAAAAGATGAAAAGTAAATGTTAAAGTATGTTAGATGAATATAACATAAGGAGAACGATATGAAATATCTATATTTTATGCTAGGAATAATATTTACAGGGATTGGAATGATTGGCGTAGTTTTACCAGTTTTACCAACAACTCCTTTTCTTTTAGTGGCAATGTTCTTTTTTACTAAAAGTTCTTCACGGGCTAAAGTCTGGTTTGAAGGGACAAAAATTTATCAAAATCATTTAAATGACTTTGTAACTAAAAGAGCTATGACATTGAAAACCAAAGTGATGTTGTTATCGTTTGCAAGTACGATGTTATTAATTGCATTTTTAATGATGGATAATATTTATGGAAGGATAACAATTGTTTTATTAGTAATATTTAAGTATTATTATTTTGCATTTCGAATTAAAACAATTAAAGAAGTGAGCAATGATTAATAAAAGATTAGTTAGTTATTTAAAAGAGGATAAAAAATATATTTATTTACAAGTTTTGATGCAGTGGCTGGCATTGATTAGTCAAGTAGTAATTGTTGCAATTATAGCTAATATGATCAATGAACTTTACCAGGGGCATCAAGTAAATAATTTTAGTATTAAAATCATAATCATAATTGTATTAATTTTGATTAAAGGTTATTTTGGTAAATTAGTATCATCTTTTTCTTTTAAAGCTGCAAAAAATATTAAAGGAAAACTAAGATGTGATATTTATCAGAAAGTATTATTATTAAATAATCATTATAGTGATGTAATCAGTACGGCTTCATTAACGCAATTAATGAGTGAAGGAGTTGAACAATTAGAGATTTATTTTGGTAAATATTTGCCACAGTTTTTCTATAGTATGTTAGCACCACTGACACTGTTCATTATTTTGGGACGAGTAGAATTCAAAGCAGCCCTAGTATTGTTTGTTTGTGTTCCTTTAATTCCGGTATCGATCGTCTTAGTTCAAAAGTTTGCTAAAAGATTATTAAATAAGTATTGGGGTCTTTACGGGAATCTTGCTGAACGCTTTTTAGATAATGTTCGCGGCTTGACAACATTGAAAGGGTATCAAGGGGATCAAGCTAAACATCTTGAAATGAATGAAGAAGCACAACGATTTAGAAATATTACGATGAAGGTTTTGGTAATGCAGCTAAATTCTATCAGCATTATGGATCTTGTTGCTTATGGTGGTGCAGCACTAGGAATTATTATTTCACTATACAGTTATCAAGGTGGAGCAATTGATTTAGGGCAAACATTTATGATGATCATGTTATCAGCAGAGTTTTTCATTCCGTTAAGACTGCTAGGATCATTTTTCCATATCGCTATGAATGGTAATGCCGCAAGTGAGAAAATTTTTAGGTTATTAGATACACCGGTAAATGATCATAAAGAATTAGAAATTACTGAGATTGAAAAAATTGAAATTACTAGACTGTCGTTTGGATATGATGAAGAAATAGTATTGAAGGATGTTAGTTTAGAAATTGATGAACCTGGTATTTATGGTGTGGTTGGAAGCTCAGGGAGTGGTAAAAGTACGATTGCTAAATTATTAATGGGTTATTATGATAATTATCAAGGTGTTTTAAGCTACAATGGAAATCAAGTCAATCAAGTCAAACATCAAAGTTTAATGAAACAAATAACAATGGTTGAACATAATCCTTATATTTTTGCAGGAACTGTCCGTAGTAACTTAAGTGATGGGAATGATAACTGTGATGATAGTATAATGATTGAGGTATTAAAGAAAGTTAATTTATGGAATTATTTTGATGGAGTTAATGGTTTGGATAGTGAAATTGAAGAGCGTGGAAATAATTTGTCTGGTGGACAAAAACAACGTTTAAGTATTGCCCGAGCATTATTGCATGATACTAGTGTTTATATTTTTGATGAAGCGACATCTAATATTGATATTGAAAGTGAAGAAATAATTATGAAAGTAATTGAGCAGATGCGTGATGAAAAAATTGTTATTTTAATTTCACATCGTTTAGCAAGTGTCGAAAATTGTAAATGTAACTATGTCTTTAGTCAAGGGAGATTAATTGGCTGGGGAAATCATAAAGAATTGATGAGAAATAATCCAGAATATATAGAGTTAGTTAATACCCAAAAAGAAATTGAGAATTATGGAGGCCAGGCAAATGCAAAAACGGAGTAATTTAAAAGTAGTAATCAGTTTGATTGCTTTAGTCAAATCAATGCTCTTAATCATGCTTGGAGCAATTATTTTAGGTGTTATTGGCTACTTGGCTGCTATTTTTCTAACGGTAATAGCAGGAGAAATCATGATTAAAGTAATTAAGCATGAGACTTTTACTAGTTTATTATATTTATTGATTGCTTGTGGAATTTTAAGGGGCTTTCTACGTTATGGGGAACAATGGTGTAATCATTTTATCGCATTTAAATTATTAGCGATGATCCGAGATATTGTTTTTGCGAAACTTAGAAAATTAGCACCAGCAAAACTTGATGGTAAAGATCAAGGAAACTTGGTAGCCATGATTACTAGCGATGTAGAACTTTTAGAAGTGTTTTATGCACATACAATTTCCCCAGTGATGATTGCTTTAATTGTTTCGATTATTATGATTATCTATATTGGATATTATCATTTTGCTTTAGGTCTTTTAGCAAGCACTGCTTACCTATTTATTGGTGTAATTATTCCTCTAATTGTTGGTAAGAAGTCGGGAAATATGGGGTTAAATTATCGGAATGATTATGGTAAGTATACTAGTTATGTACTAGAGTCTGTCCATGGTCTAAGAATTATTGATCAATTTTCCCGTGGTAATAAACGCCTAAAAGAAATAGATAAAAAAAGTGAGTTATTAAATGAGCAAAATAAAGAATTAAAAGATCTTGAGGGTCAATATCGAATGATTGGAGATATTTGTGTTAGTTTATTTTCACTAGCAATGTTTATCTTAGGATATTATTTATATCGCCAAGGATCAATTGAATTTAATGGCGTTTTAATTAGTACGATTGCTTTAATGGCATCATTTGGACCAGTCTTGGCTTTATCTTCATTAGCACATAATCTAGTTATTACTTTTGCAAGTGGAAATCGTGTTCTTGACTTATTAGCTGAAGAACCTCAAGTTGAAACTGTAATCAATGGATATCAGGGGAATTTAGGAACGATTGAAATAAATAATTTATCATTCAAATATGAAGCTGAAACGATTTTAGATAAAATCAATTTAAGTATTAAACCTGGTGAAATCATTGGAATTGAAGGACGAAGTGGAAGTGGTAAAACAACGCTATTGAAATTATTGATGCGTTTCTATGATCCTACTGACGGAGAAATTCTGATTAATGGTCATGACATCAAAACATGGCAAAGTGATTCTTTAGCGAAATTAATTAGTTATGTTACCCAAGATACATATGTTTTTAATGATAGTATTATCAATAATATTAAATTAGGGATGGAAACTAGCGATGAGGCTGTGATTGAAGCTTGTAAGAAAGCCAATCTTCATGAATTTATTATTAGTTTAAAAGATGGTTATGAAACAATGATCGGGAGCCTTTATCAGTCTTTATCAGGGGGACAGCTGCAAAGATTATCTCTAGCTAGAGCTTTTTTACATGATGCACCATTGATTCTATTGGATGAACCAACTAGTAATCTTGATAGCTTAAATGAAGCTTTAGTATTAAAATCACTAAGTGATAATCATCAAGGGAAAACCATTATTATGGTTAGTCACCGACCTTCATCATTAAAAATCTGTGATCGAATTATTAAAATAGAACAGGGGCGACAGAGTTAATGACGATTGATCAAGAAAAAGAATTAATTAGTATAATGATTAAAATCTATGAAGATGGTAATAAAGTCGATTTAAGTGATTTAAAAAATTATGCTTTTAAGCGAATTGAATTTTGCCCTCGTAAAGAGGAAAAGACATTTTGTTCATCATGCCCGATTCATTGCTATCAAAAAACATATCGGCAGCAAATTCGAGAAGTTATGAAATATTCAGGAAAAAGAATTATCTTCAAACATCCAGTCATTGCCTTCAAACATGTAATAAATACGCTAAAATATAAAATAATGAGCTAAAATAAACCGATTGTACTAGGTAATGATATTATGATATGATATCTAGAGGAATCGGGGTGGCTTGATGGAAAATCTAGAAACACAACGCTTGATAATTAGAGAGTTGGAAATAAAAGATGCTATGCGTTTGAGTGAATATCGTGATAAAAGGGAAGTTGCTTTCTATCAATCATGGTGGCGGTACCCTTACCAGAAAGCCTTAAAAAGAGTAGAGTATTGTGTTAAACATCCTTTTGATGGAAGTCGTGGTAATTATCAATTAGGTGTAGTATTAAAAGAAAATAATATTTTGATAGGTGATTATTTTTTAGAGGTCTTAGAATCTAATTCTATTACGATCGGTTATACTTTTGATAGTGATTATTGGCAACATGGCTATGCAATTGAATCGATGCGAGCACTTTTATTGGAGTTAAAAAATAGATATAATTTTAAAATTGTTTTTGCTCATGTTTATGATGACAACATAAGATCTATTCGTTTGCTTAAAAATCTTGGATTTGTTCAATATGAAACATCTAAGATCATGGGGGATATTGGATTTAAATTAAGATTATAACAACTGGTGTAAAACGGCTCCGTGTCAATAGTGGAGGGGCTTAAGAGATAGCGAAAGCTATCTCTTTTCT
>NZ_JAHOCB010000033.1:0-41910 GCF_019125875.1 Erysipelatoclostridium sp. MSK.23.31
CATGATACAGTGCATGAAATGGCACGTGATGAAGCACGTCATGGAAAAGCGTTTGCTGGATTATTAAAACGCTATTTCGGATAATTAAGAATAATTTTTTAAATTAAAGCAATAAAAGTAGGTATATAAAAAGATAAAATTTCTTTAAGTATACCTACTTTTTATTATGCTTAATTTATTTAAAAATAGTGCTTTTCAATTTGAGCAAGTGAAAACAATACAGTAAAAGTAAAGAAAAGTTCAACAATACTATTGATTACGCCAAACATAATGATAAACATTCCAATTAATAAGACTAAACTCCTAAATAGAGTAGACATTTTTTTATAAAACTGATAATCATCTAACATGATACGATTAATTAGTAATTGGATAATAAATAATAGGGAGATGGTTCCTGATGATGAAATGAGGACATGGAGAACCGAAACAATATTTTCATTATCAGGATGATAAGGTAAATAGGAACCTGTCAGCATGGAAATAAAACAACTCCCGATTAAGAACTTATTTGCAATCGTTAGATACGTAATATGTTTAAAAAGTTTAATTACCTTAAATAATAAGAAACATGAAATTAATGTAACCCAAATTAAATAATATATTCTTAAATGAGGTTGATAAGATAAGTAAGTAAAATTATTATATGCCCAAGAGGTTTTTAACGACATTAATAAGGTGATTATAAACATAAATAGATACATTTTTCAACCCCCAATAATGTTATTTTAATAAAATTCTAAAAAATTGTAAATAATAAAAGAAAAAATGAACATTGAATAGTAAATAATATTATAGGAGGATTTTAAAATGAAAATCAAAATGAAGAGTATTCATGCAAACATTATTAATGAAACCGTATCAGCAAGTGCCACGGATGTTCGAGCACAGATAGAAATTGGATATAGTCACGATGAAAAAAATCGATTGCAGCTTAATTATCATATATCTGTAGGTAAGCAAAACAGTGGGCATTTATATGTTATTAAGTGTTCTTTTGTCTTGATTGATTTCTCAACAGAAATGTCTGAAAAAGAGATTTTAAATGAAGCAGTAGAAAATTTACAAGAACGTATTGAAATTATATTAGCCTTATTAACTGAAGAAATGGGTTTTGAATTACTTTCATGATGAAAGTGATTATCGAGTAACAAACTAAATTAATTATCATATTTTATAGTAGAGGTGGAATATGATAGTTTATATAAATGGAAATGATAATCGTTGTAAACAATTAGCAAAGCTAATGATTGCAGATGGTTATCAAATTCAAGAAGATAGTAGGCTGATATCTTCTTGTGATATTATTTATTTAGGTAAAGATGGTCAGGGGTTTGAACAAGTTGATTTTAAAAATAATGCTGTAGTACTTTCATTATTAAAGAATCAGCGATTATGTTATTTAAGTAAGTTAAAGGGATTTAATTATCGTTACTTGTATAGTGATGAAGATTTTGTTGTTGAAAATACGCATATTAGTGATGAAGCAGTGATTGCGTATATGATAATTGATAATTCAATTAGTTTGTCAAATTCTAATGTGTTAATCTTAGGTTATGGTCATTGTGGACGTGATTTAGCAGCTAAACTTGAAAAATTTAATGCGAAAGTCAGCATTAGTAATCGCAGTGATCATTATCATGATGAAGTTGTTGAAAAAGGATATCGTTATATTCGGTTGGATCAGCTCACTTTAAATGGGTATGATTTTGTTATTAATACTATTCCTAGTCAAATAATTGACAGCGATATTCTAAAAACAAAAGATGTTAATTGTAAGATTTATGATGTTGCTTCAACACCATATGGTTTAAAAACTTGTGATCGTGATGAAAGTTATCATCTATTAAAGCAGCTTCCGACTAAGTATGCCTATGATAGTAGTGCAAAAGCGCTTTATAAAGCAATTAAACGGGCAGTTGATCAATATGCTTAGAAACAAGAAAATCGGAATTGGATTAACAGGGTCTTTTTGTTCGCTACAAAAGACGCTGGCTGTAATAAAAGAATTAGCAGCTTTAGAATGTGATTTATATATATTTGCAAGTGAAAAAATTTTAAATTGTAATACTCGTTTTAATAAAGCTGACGAATTAATTGATGAATTAGAAAAACTTTCTAAAAGAAAAGTAATTACTAATGTTGTAGACAGTGAAATATTTGGACCCAAAATTCCTTTGGATATAATGATTGTAATGCCCTGTAGTGGCAACACATTAGCAAAATTAGCTATAGGGATAAACGATAATGCTGTCACAAAGGCTTGTAAATCAACACTTCGTAATGAACATAATGTTGTTTTAGCAATCGCGACAAACGATGCTTTAAGTAATTCTGGTAAAAATATCATGCAAATTTTAAATACTAAACATTTTTATCTTGTCCCAATGTATCAAGATGACTGCATAAAAAAACCAAATAGCATGTTATTTGATGAGACTCTTGTAATTCAAACAGTAATCAATGCAATTAATAATAATCAGCTCCAGCCCGTTTTTGAGGGTGTAAAAGATGATTAGAGTTTTAAAATTTGGTGGAACTGCTTTAAAAACAAATGATTCAATCAAACTAGTTACTAATGTTATAACTAATAATTTGGATCATAAATTATTAGTTATTGTAAGTGCTATGGGACGTTATCCAGATGCTTATGCCACTGATACATTAAATGCACTAGCACTTAATGCTAACTATGATGAACATTGTCGATTGCTTAGTTGTGGAGAAATAATAAGTAGTATCGTGTTATCTAGTAATTTGAAATCACAAGGAATTAATGCAATCTCGCTTTCAAGTATGCAGTTAAATCTTAAAGTTAAGCATAATCGTTTAGTTGGCTTAGATACCAAAGTAATCAATAAGTATTTTGAAACATATGATGTCATTATCGTGCCAGGATTTCAGGGAATAGATAAATTTAAAAATATTCGTATTCTAGAAAAAGGGGATAGCGATTATACAGCAGTATACCTAGCACGACGTTTGAATTTGGATGAGGTATATATTTATAGTGATGTTTGTGGCATTTTTACTGGTGATCCTAAATATATTAATGAAGCACGACTTATCAAGCATATTGGCTATCGTCAAGCTCTTGATTTAGCCAAGCACAAAGCTCGGATCATTTGTTACAAAGCATTGATGGAAGGGTATAAAAAAGATGGCTTTAAAATCAAGTTACGTTCTTTTAAAGATGATAGGATTGGTACTTTGATTAATCATGATGATACAAATATCCGAACAATGTCAATTAATTTTAATTATTGGCTAATTCGTTTTGAAGAAACAATAGCTAAAAGCGATTATAGTTTCCTTCATGATTGCTTTGACGATGATTATTTAATTTTTGAAGAAGATTTAGCTAAACTAGAAACTGATTATACTAAAATAGATCTTTATACAAAAGTACATTTTGTTGGTTGTGGATTAGAAAATGATGAGATTTATCGGAATTTTCTTGAAAAATTTGCAATTGTTTCTAAAAATGAACATGATAGTTATTATGTGAAAGCAAAAAATCAAAAACAAGATTTGAATCTTTTACATGATTTGGTTGTAAGGAGTGATTAAAATAGATATTTTTACTAATTTAATTACTCCCTTTGATATTGATGATATGATTGATTATCAAGCGCTAGATAATCATATTGAAAAATTAGTAAATCAAGGAAATAATAAATTTATTATTGGCAGCAGGACAGGGGAAGCTGCTTCATTGACTTTTTTAGAACAAAAACACTTATTACGATATGTTTGCTATCACTATCCTGGTCTTGAAATATATATGCAGCTTAGTGAATCATGTACAAAAAAAGTAATTAAACAGATAGGAGACCTTAAAGACATTAGCGAATTTGCTGGCTATATGATCGAGTTACCAGAAATTTTTAGTTTAACCCAAAACGGATTGATTAAGCATCTTGATCTAATTGCTACTGCAACTAATAAATCGATTGTTATTCAACAACATAAGCAAAATATGATTGCTGTTAATCATTTATTGGAATTGAAAGAAAAACATGAAAATATAACTGGCTTGATTACTGAAGTAAATAGCACAGGTTATCAGATTATTAGAAATAAAGGGTTAGGTCTATACGGTATAGAAGAGATGCTAGTGCAAAATGAAATTAATAATTATGATGGACTTATTAGTAACTTAACTAATCTAAGTTATAAAAAGTATAGAGAATTAATTACTCAGCATAATGATTTATATTTTGATTTTTTTAAATTAATAGTTAAATATTTTTATCAAGATAATATTGTAAGTACATTAAAATATTCGTTGAGCCAAAGTAGCAATATTCTTTATAAGTTACGTTTGCCATTAGTTAAAATCAGTGATGAGTCAAAAGAACAATTGAATAAAATAATGGAGAAATATTAATTTATTTCTCCATTATTTTTGAATCACGAAATAAAAAAAGATACTTTAAATTTATTTATTTAATGAGGCGGATGTTATATACTATTAAAAACGGCTAGATAACTATGAAAAAGTAGATACTCGTAAAGTCTAATTAAAGATTAGAGTTTGAATTTTAAGGAGACAATATAATGAAATTTGCATTTATAATCATGGGAGATTTTAATTTGAAATATGATCATGCCGCAATCCATCAACAGACAGCACAAATAATTGGCGTTACTAATTTAGCAGAAGCAAGTATTGTGGCAAAAAATTATTTATTGAGGGAGTTGACTGCATCGAATTATGCGGTGCTTTTGGAAAAGCAGGAGCTAAAACTATAATTGAAGTGACGGAAAATAAAATACCAATTGGGTATGTTACGCATTTACCAGAATAAGATGAAATTTACGATCTCACTTTTGCTAAATAATTTCTTAAATGAACACGGCTAAAAAAGGTTATTGTGTTAATAATATTACATGTTAAAGATGTTAGTAAAAATTAAATCATTTCTCTTTTCTTGAGAATTTTGATACAATGAACGTAGAAAGTATTAGCAAACGATACTATAATATGTTAATATGGTAAAGATTGTTTTTCAGCGATGATTAAGAAATAATATAGATTATAATAATGGAGGAAAAAATGAAGAAAGATGTTGTTAAAATTTTACCACTTGGCGGACAGGCTGAGATGGGTAAAAGTATGTACTGCATCGAAATAAAAGAACAGATTTTTATTTTAGATGCCGGGTTTAGATTCCCAGAAGTAAGTAAATTAGGAGTGGATATCATTATTCCTAGTTTTGATTACTTAAAAGAAAATAAAGAACGAGTTGTAGCTATCATCATAACGCATGGTCATGATGATGTGATGGCAGCTTTGCCTTACTTGTTAGAAGCGGTCAATGCCCCAGTTTATGCTCCAGCACTAACAGCTGATCTAATTGAACAAATGATCAAGCGACATAAAAAACATAATAATTTTAGAGTGAGTTATCAGTTAAATCGTGTAAAACGCAATGATTCAATTATTATTGCTGGCATTCCTGTTGAATTTTTTCCAGTAACTCATTCGATTCCTGGTAGTGTTGGAGTGGCTTTATGGACTGATAATGGATATATCGTTTATAGCGGTGAATTTATTGTTGATTTTGGTGCCCCAGAAGGATTTAGATGTGATATTCAAAAAATGATGGAGATTGGAAAAAAAGGTGTATTAGCACTTTTATGTGAGTCATCTTATTCTAAAAATCCAGGTTATACATCACCAAAACATAAATTGACAGATAAAATTGATAATATTTTTGAAGATAGTGAAGGACGAATCATTATTTCAAGTTATGCTCAAAACATTTTTAGAACTAAAGAAATTGTTGAACTGACGAAGAAATATAATCGAAAAATTGTTTTTTATGGTCGTGATAAATATGATAGCACAAATAGTATTGTCCGCATTGGACAGCGTTTAAAAAAAGCAGTGATTCAAGTACCAAAAAATCTTATTGCTTTTTCTACTGATATTGGTAAAAAAGGAATTGATGATAATTTAGTAGTATTGCTCAGTGGAACACCGCAAAGAATCTATCATGATATTTGTGATATCATTGATGGTGGAGATGAGTTTTTAAAATTAAATAAAAATGATACATTTATTGTTGCTTCTCCAGTTATTCCTGGAACAGAAAAAATTGCAAATAAAGCGGTAAATGAATTATATAAGACAGATTCAAATATTCATGTATTAAAAAATAAAGAATTATGTTCGATGCATGCATCGCAGGAAGATATTAAAGTAATTATACAAATTTTTAATCCGACATATTTTGTACCAGTTAAGGGTGAGTATCAACATTTTATTTCAAATTTGGAAGTTGCTAAAAATATGGCAATTAAACCAGAAAATATTGCTATTATCGATAATGGTGAAATTTTATCGTTTAAAAGTGGAAAACTAGAAGATTATCGCGATACTATTGAAGTTGAAGATGTAATGATTGATGGAATTGGTGTTGGTGATGTAGGTGATAAAGTTATTGATGATCGAATTCAGTTGTCAAATGATGGAGTAGTCATTATTGGAGTCACGATTGATAGTAAAACTCATGAAATTATTGCCAATACTGATGTTCAGTCACGTGGTTTTGTTTATTTAAGGGATTCTGAACATATTATTAAGGGAGTTATTGATATTGCTGAAAAATGTGTTAGTGAAATGAAAGATGATCCTAAACTAGAAGCAGTAGAAGTTCGACAAAATATTAAAGATAAAGCAAATAAGTTTATTATTAAAGAGACAGGTAAAAGACCTGTAATCTTGCCAATTATCATCGAAGTTTAAGCAAGTTTATCCTTGCTTTTTCTTTTGCTAAATAGATATGATATGGTATAATGATTGAGTTAGAGTTGGGAGTGTGAGTCATGGCGAAAACAAGTCGTTCAAAAAAATCAAAACAAGATCAAATTAGTGAGGATTTAAAAGTAAGAATCATTGCTACAGTAGGCTTGTTTTTAATTGTTGTCGGGGCAATGAAATTAGGGCCAATTGGCGAACAACTGAATTTTTTGTGTACTTATATAATTGGAAATTTTGTTGGAATTAGTTATATTTCATTGGTTTTGATTAGTGGGTATGTAATTTATTTTGCTAAATTACCAAAATTTACTGGTCCTCGTGCAATCGGATTATACATGGTGGTAGGGGCAGTTTTGACTTTTATGTCATCTTTAAATGATGATTTAATGGTTGGAATGAAAGTAATTAATCAATATGTCTCAACAGCACCTTGTAATCGAGGTGGATTTCTAGGAGCTGTTTTATATGGCATTTTAAGTGCTTTGTTTGATAAAACGGGGGCAATGATTGCTGCTGGTTTTATTTTAGTAATTGGTTTAACTTTGTTAGGTAGTAAGTTTTATTTAGAACATCGTAAAAATGTTGCTGAAAGAAAGAAAAAGAAACCCACTAAAAAAGATATTAAAATGCATCAAAGCGCTAGTAAATTCACAGATTTTTTTACCCCTAAAAAAGATAAAGCAAAAGGCTTTTTTCCAGAGGAGATATTTGGTGATGAAAATACTTCAAGCCAAGAGCAAGATCCCCCTGGAAAGAGTTCAGCTCGAATCCATACTACTCATTTAGAAGAAGATGAATCAGTACCCTCTACATTTGAATTTGATGAGGATTCTATGACTTTAGAAATTAAAGATAAAGAACCAAAGATCCATGAAAATGATATGTCTAAACCTAAGAAAAAGATTAATAAGAATTATCGTTTACCTGCCTTATCCCTATTAAAAAATCCTACAGCAAAAAAGTCTGGTGATAATAAAGGAAATGCATTATCTAAAGCTGAAGCACTAACAAATGTTCTTCATGAATTTGGAGTAAACGCAACAATTAGTGATATTTTTATTGGACCATCGGTTACTAAATATGAATTAAAATTGGAAACGGGCACGCGTGTTAATAAAATTATGCAATTACAAGATGATATAAAATTAGCCTTAGCTGCAAAAGATATTCGTATTGAAGCACCAATTCCTGGTAAACCGGCAGTTGGAGTGGAAATTCCTAATAGTGTTGCAACAATGGTAAGTTTCAAAGAAGTAATTAAAGACATTCCAAAAGATTTACAGGATAACAAGTTGTTAGTTCCTTTAGGCAAGGATGTTAGTGGTAAGATTATTTATGCGGAATTAAATAAAATGCCCCACTTATTGATTGCTGGGGCAACTGGAAGTGGAAAATCAGTTTGTGTAAATACTATTATTTGTAGTATTTTGATGCGTGCTCGACCGGATGAGGTGAAATTTATTCTTGTCGATCCTAAAAAAGTAGAGTTAACTAATTATAATGGTATACCTCATCTATTAGCTCCAGTAGTAACTGATCCTAAAAAGGCAGCTGCAGTATTGCAGGAAGTTGTAGTGGAAATGGAGCATCGCTATGACCTTTTTGCTGGGGCAAATGTACGGAATATCGAAGGCTATAATAACTATGCACGTAAAAAAAATGAAGAATTAGCTTTGGACGAACAATTAGAGATCTTACCTTTTCATGTAGTTATTTTAGATGAGGTTGCTGATTTGATGATGGTCGCAAGCAAACAAGTTGAAGATTGTATCATGAGGATTGCTCAAATGGCGCGGGCAGCAGGGATTCATTTGATCGTTGCAACACAAAGACCATCGACTGATATTATCACTGGAGTCATCAAAGCAAATATTCCATCAAGAATTGCTTTTGCAGTCTCTTCTGGAATTGATTCACGAACAATTTTGGATGCTTCTGGAGCGGAAAAATTATTAGGAAAAGGAGATATGTTATTTTCACCAATGGGTTCTAGTTCACCGGTGCGGGTTCAAGGTGCTTTTGTATCTGACGATGAAGTTAGTGCAATTACTCACCACACTGCTACTCAGCAGGAGGCTAGCTATGATGACAAATACATAAATGTAAAATTAAATACTACTTCACCAAGTGCTGCTTCGAAAGAAGAAGAGGAAGATGAAGAATATGAAATGTGTCGCAGTTTTGTAATCAATGCTCAAAAAGCAAGTACATCTTTATTACAACGGCAGTTTCGAATTGGATACAATAAAGCAGCACGAATCATCGATCAGTTAGAAGCAGACGGTGTTATTGGACCACAGATTGGCTCTAAGCCACGTGAAGTTTACATTCGCGGATATCAAGAAGAGGACATCTAAATAGATGTCTTTTTTTGTATATTTTATAAAAAAACGGGAATAATAAATGTAATCGCTTTCAATTTTTAAGGAAGAATGTTAAAATAAAGCTATAGTTTATTGAAGGAGGAAAATTGAATATGAAAAAGCTTTTGGCTTCACTTGTTGTATTCTCATTTCTATTAGTGGGATGCGGTGGTAGTAGCAGTGAAGAATTTGAAGTAGCACTTGTAACAGATGCAGGGGATATTAACGATAAATCGTTTAATCAGTCTGCATGGGAAGCTGTTGAACAGTATCAAAAAGATCATGATGCAACTATCAAATACTATAAACCAGCAAGTTTTGATGATGCTGGCTACAAATCACAAATTGAAGAAGCTGTAGAAAATGGGGCAAAAATTATTGTTTGTCCAGGTTTTAAATTCTGTAATGCAATTGGTGAATTACAAGATAAATACAAAGATGTCAAATTTATCTTGATTGATGCTACACCAACAGTTCCAGATGAGAAGGATAGTACTAAATCTAATCCAGTTGATCCTGGTGATAATGTTTATTGTGCATTGTATACAGAAACACAACCTGGATATTTAGCAGGGTATGCAGCTGTCAAAGCAGGTCACACTAAACTTGGATTTATGGGTGGAATTGCATTACCAGCTGTAATTAATTATGGTTATGGATATATTCAAGGAGCAAATGATGCAGCAAAAGAATTAGGTGTTACAGTCGATATGATGTATACATATACAGGAACATTTAATGAAGATCCTGCGATTAAAACTAAAGCTGCTAAGTGGTATGATGCTGGAACTGAAGCTATTTTCTCATGCGGTGGTGGAATTTGTAACTCTATTTTCCCTGCAGCAAAAGAAGCTGGCAAATATGCAATTGGTGTTGATAGCAACCAAAATGATGACAAGACAGGTGTTGTTATTACTTCAGCATTAAAAGATGTAAAAAAGACAGTTTATGATAAATTAGTCGATTACAAAAATGATAAATTTAAAGGTGGTATCGAAACATTAGATGCATCAGGTGGTTATGTTGGTTTACCAGATGACTTTGATCGTTTGGGTGATTTTAATGCTGCAGCATACAAGGAAGTATTTGATAAAGTGGCAAGTGGTGAAATTAAAATCAAATCAATGACAGATATTACTGACAATGATAATGGTAATCCTACTAAAGTACCTGTCACTAATGTAAATATTACATATGATAAATAATAAAAAGCGAGACAACTCGCTTTTTTTAAAAGTATTTCTCAATCTAACCGAGAAAAATCAACATTAGATAAGAAAGGAGTGACGGTATGGAATATGTAATAGAGATGTTGAATATCACTAAAGAATTTCCTGGAATTAAGGCTAATGATAATATAACCGTACAACTAAAAAAAGGTGAGATTCATGCTTTGTTAGGAGAAAATGGAGCAGGAAAATCAACATTGATGTCAATCCTATTCGGGCTGTATCAACCTGACGAGGGATGCATTAAAATTAACGGTGAAATTGCTGAAATAAATGATCCTAACGATGCTAATCGTTATAAAATTGGAATGGTTCATCAACATTTTAAATTAGTCGAAACATTTACAGTTTTGGATAATATTATTTTGGGTGTTGAAGAAACTAAAAATGGATTATTAGCCAAAGACAATGCTCGTAAAAAGGTTCTTGATCTTTCTAAACAATATCATTTAAATATCGAGCCTGATGCTCTTATAAAAGATATAACAGTAGGGATGCAACAGCGAGTTGAAATTTTAAAAATGCTCTTTAGGGATAATGAGATTTTAATATTTGATGAACCAACTGCAGTTTTAACCCCTCAAGAAATTGAAGAATTATTGAAAATTATGAAAGGATTAGTTGCCGAAGGAAAATCAATTATTTTTATTACACATAAATTAAATGAAATCAAAGCGGTAGCTGATCGATGTACTGTTATTAGAAAAGGAAAGTACGTTGCTACTGTTGATGTTACAACGACCTCAAAAGAAGAATTGTCAAAGATGATGGTAGGCCGTGATGTTAATTTTATTGTTGAAAAAGGAAAAGCAACTCCTGGGCAAACGGTTTTAAAGGTTGAAAATCTCAATTATTGTAAGAAAAACGCTATGAAAAATGCCTTGACAGATATTAATTTTGAAGTTAAACGCGGTGAAATAGTCTGTATTGCAGGAATTGATGGAAACGGGCAAAGTGAACTTGTATATGCATTAACTGGAATGTTAACTGGATATACAGGTAAGATAATTTTAAATAATGAGGATATAACCCATTATTCGATTAGGCAAAGAAATTTAAAAGGAATTTCCCATATTCCTGAAGATCGTCATAAGCATGGACTAGTACTAGATTATAATTTAGCAGAAAATATGATTTTAAAAAATTATTTTAATAAAGATAACCAGAAACATGGTTTCTTAAAATTTGAGAACATTTATAATTATGCAGATAAATTGATTGAAAAATTTGATGTTCGTTCTGGTCAAGGGTCACATTCGATTGTTCGAGGAATGTCTGGTGGAAATCAACAAAAAGCAATTATTGCGCGAGAAATTGAAAGTAATTGTGATTTATTGATTGCTGTTCAACCTACTCGTGGGCTTGATGTTGGAGCAATAGAATTTATTCATAAACAGTTGATTCAACAGCGCGATGAGGGACATGCGGTTTTACTAATTAGTTTAGAACTTGATGAAGTTATGAATGTCAGTGATCGAATTCTGGTAATGTATGAAGGAGAGATTGTTACTGACTTAAATCCAAAAGAAACTAACGTTGAAGAATTAGGATTGTATATGGCGGGATCAAAGCGAGGTGTTGGATATGAAAAATAAAGCATGGACAAAATCATTTTTATCTTCTTTGATTGCGATTTTATGCGGTTTGATTTTTGGACTACTAATTATGTTTTTAGTAATTCCTAATCAGGCATTAGAAGGATTTTCAATCTTACTTCGAGGTGGTTTTTATCGTGGAATTAAAAGCGTTGGTGAAGTATTATATTTATCAGTACCAATTATGATGACCGGTCTTTCAGTGGCTTTTGCATTTAAATGTGGTCTATTTAATATTGGAACACCAGGACAATATATTGTAGGAGCCTTTGCTTCAATGTTTATAGCTTTTAATGCAACTTTTATCCCCGAATCTATTCGTTGGATCTTTGCTGTGCTTGCAGGAGGATTAGCAGGAGCCTTATGGGCCAGTGTTCCTGGATTACTTAAAGCTTATCGCAATGTTAATGTTGTAATATCTAGTATCATGATGAATTATATTGGGATGCTATTAGTAATTGAAGGAGTAAAAAAATTTATGTATAATCCCACTGGCGCTGAATCGTATACTATTCCTACAAGTTTAGCAATACCAAATTTAGGATTAGATCAGGTTTTTAATGGTTCGAGCATTAATTTAGGAACGTTCATTGCTATTGGTGTATGTATTCTTGCTTATGTTATTATGAATAAAACAACATTTGGTTATGAACTAAAAGCAACTGGATATAATCCAGATGCGAGTAAATACGCGGGAATGAATGAGAAAAAAAGTATTGTTTTATCGATGGTAATTGCCGGGTTTTTTGCAGGACTAGGTGGAGCTTTGGTTTATATGGCAGGAACTGGACGAACAATAGGAACAGCAGAAGTTTTAGCCGCTGAAGGTTTTAATGGTATTCCTGTTGCCTTATTAGGGTTTAACAATCCACTTGGCGTGATTTTCGCTGCATTATTTATCGCATATATCAATTTAGGCGGAAACTATGTTCAAGCAGTACATATTGCAGTAGAAATTATCGATGTAATTGTTGCAGCAATTATTTATTTTAGTTCTTTCACATTGTTTATTCGATTAATTTTAGAACGCCGAAAGGGGCGTAAAAAAGATAAAAAACAAGCTTTGATTGGAGGGGATGAATAATGGATTTATTTTATTTCTTATTTAGACAAAGCTTGATGTTTTCGATCCCTCTGTTGATCGTTGCTTTAGGCGGGTTGTTTAGTGAACGCTCTGGAGTAGTTAATATTGCCTTAGAAGGAATTATGATTTTTGGAGCTTTTTTTGGGATTTGGTTTATGCATACTGCTCAAAATGCCGGCTGGTTAAGTGGGCAAGCATTGTTTCTAGTAGCTTTATTAATTTCTGGAGTAATCGGTGGATTATTTGCGCTGTTACATGCTTTTGCTGCAATCAGTATGAAAGCTGATCAGACTATTTCTGGGACTGCATTGAATTTATTTGCTCCTGCTTTTGGAATTTTTGTTGCTAAGACTATTTTTGGTGGAGTGAAAAGTATTCCGTTCAGTAATGAATTTTTAATAAAAAAAGTTCCAGTTCTTTCAGACATTCCAATAATTGGTGATATGTTTTTTAAAGATTTTTATCTTTCTACATTTATTGGTATTGCTATTTTGATTGCTACATACGTGTATCTCTATAAAACGAAAACAGGATTAAGAATTAGGACATGTGGTGAGAACCCACAAGCTGCTGATGCTGCTGGAGTAAATGTATATAAAATGCGTTATTTAGGCGTTGTTCTATCTGGAATATTGGCTGGTATGGGTGGTTTAATCTATGTAATCCCAATAACAAGTGAGTATTCTAGTACAGTTGCTGGATATGGATTCTTAGCATTAGCAGTTTTAATTTTTGGTAACTGGACACCTTGGCGAATCGCATTGTCAGCAATTTTCTTTGCTTTTGCTAAGACTTTAGCTGTAACATATGCTTCAATTCCATTTTTATTAAATTCTGGAGTTCCAGGTGTAGTTTTTAAAATCTTCCCTTATGTTGCCACTTTAATATTATTAGCTTTTACTTCAAAAAATTCTGCAGCACCAAAAGCTGCTGGAGAACCTTTTGATAAAGCAAAACGTTAATTTGTTAAAAAGAACATCATCATGATGTTCTTTTTAACTTGTTCTTTTTAAGATGCGGTTTTAATTTTTATTTTTTAGTGTATAATATATACATTAGGTTTGTAAAGGAGATTTTTATGAAAAAAAGTTATCAATTAGCTGGATATACACTACATGTTATTCCAAGCAAAAAATTTAAGAATATAACAATGTCATTAAAATTAGAAGGAAAGTTAACAAAAGAAAATGTTACTAAACGTTCTTTATTGGCTTTTATGCTTACTGGAGGAACAGAAAACTATCCCTCAACTCAAGCATTATCAACTCATTTGGAAGATCTTTATGGAATGAGTTTTGGCACTAATTTAGCGACTAAGGGAATTGGACAAGTGTTAAATATTTCAAGTGTTTGTATTAATGAAACATTTTTGCCGTATCAAGAAAATTTATTAGTGCAACAAATCAAAATGTTTAATGACGTTTTATTTCATCCCAATGTTAGAAATGGAAAATTTGATGAACAAACTTTTGCTATTAAGAAAAAAGAATTAAAAGAGCGTTTGATTGTTCAAAATGATGATAAATTTATGTACGGATTAGATCAATTATTCAAAAATATGGGTGAGGGTGGTTTTTTATCCATTAGTAATAATGGCTATGTAGAAGAACTTGATCGAATCACTAATGAAGAGGTCTATAAATACTTAGTTGAATGCTTAGAGAATGATGTTAAACATTTATATGTTGTTGGTGATGTTGATGAAAGTATTGTAGATGTATTTAAAGAAAATCTAAGTTTTAGCAGCAGCAGTCAACCGCTTGATCCAGTTACTAATTTCAAATCAAGCAAGAATGACATCTTAGAAGTAGTTGAAAAACAAGATATTACTCAAGCTAAATTAAATATGGGATATGTTGTTGATTGTAACTTTAAGGATCCTGGCACTTATGCGATGACTGTATTTAATGCAATTTTTGGCGGATTTTCACAATCACGGTTATTCAAAATTGTTCGTGAAAAGCATAGTTTATGTTACTATATATCATCAAGCTATGGGGCATTTAGTGGGATTATGACAGTTAATGCGGGAATTGAAGGCAGTGACTATCAAAAAGCTAAGGACTTAATTGCCCAAGAATTAAAGAATATTCAAAATGGTGATTTTAGTAATGATGAAATTGATTTAGCAAAACTGATGTTAAAAAGCTCATTAACAAAAACTAAAGATGAACCAATTAGTTTGATTACATTGGCTTATAACCGGGATTTAACAGGTGTTCAAGAAACAAATGATGAATATTTAGAAAAATTAATGCGTGTATCCAAAGAAGAAATTATTGCTGCCAGCAAAAAAGTACACTTAGATACAATTTTCTTATTAACAGGGAGTGATAAATAATGGAAAAAATATACTTTGATACTTTAAAAGAAACTTTATATCATGAAAAAATGGATAACGGATTAGAAGTTTATCTTTTACCAAAACAAGGGTTTGAAAAAACTTACGGGTTGTTTTCAACCAAATTCGGCGCTATTGATACAACTTTTGTACCTTTAAATGGTAATGAAATGATTAAAGTAGAAGACGGAATAGCTCATTTCTTAGAACATAAAATGTTTGATATGAATGGTACTGATGCTTCTGATGAGTTTGCTAAATTAGGTGCCAGTACCAATGCCTTCACTTCATCAAGTAGAACAGCCTATTTATTTAGTACTACTTCAAATGAATATCCATGTATTGAGTTACTATTAGATTTTGTTCAAAGATTAGATATTACTCCTGAAAGTGTTGAGAAGGAAAAAGGGATTATTGGTCAAGAGATAAAAATGTATGATGATGACCCAGATTGGCGTGTTTATTTTGGATCAATTCAAAACCTTTACAATAATCATCCTGTAGCCATTGATATTGCGGGAACAGTTGAAACCGTAAATCGCACTGATAAAACAATGTTGGAAACTTGCTATAATACTTTCTATCATCCTAGTAATATGATGTTATTTGTCGTAGGTAATATTAATGCCGATACAGCCATAAATGTAATTAGAGAAAATCAGGCTAAAAAGAATTTTGAAACAGCACAACCAATTATTTGCCAGAAAAACATTGAACCTTGTAAGGTTAAAACAAAAGAAAATATTTTATCAATGGATGTTGAAATGAATAAAATAATTGTTTCAATTAAAATAAATGAAATTCTTTCTAAACCTAAAGAAAAAATCAAACGTGAGTTATCAATGAATCTATTGTTTGACTTACTATTTTCAAAAAGTTCAAAATTATATAACGACTGGTTAAATAAAGGGATTATTAACGATTCATTTAGTGCAAGTTTTACGCAAGAAAGAGACTATGCATTTATTCAAATTGGATGTGATTGTGATGACTATGAAACATTAAAAAATCATTTGCTCGACTTAATTAAAAATTTTAAAGAGCTTAAGATTGAAGAAAAAGACTTTGAAAGAATTAAAAAGAAAAATATTGGATTATTTATAAATTTATTTAATAGTCCTGAAAGTATTGCGAATTTATTCAGTCGCTATTATTTTGAAGGAACTATCGCTTTGAATTTAGTCGATGAGGTGGCTGATATTCAACTTAAAGATATTTATAACACTTTTAAATATTTTGATATTGAATACACTAGTACTTGTATCGTTAAGAAAAAGTAATAATTTTGTCACATATCGCTATGCTTAAAGTGTTGACACTTAAGGTGGCTGTGTTATAATAATTTTGGTTAGAGAGTAAATAAATTTCCACATCATAGATAAGGGAACCTGATCTAAATTGCGGTGTTGAAAACCTGTCTTTGAATAGGGATCCTAAAGTATATTTAAAGGTGCCCACCTGTACTTAACAGGGAAATATCTAAAGCTCTCTACCTTTTTTATATTTAAGGAGAAAATTAAAATGAGTAATATAGATCCAGAATTAATTGTAAGAATTAATGAATTGGCTAAAAAGAAAAAAGATGGTACAATCAGTGAGGCTGAATTAGAAGAACAAAAAGAATTACGTCAAAAATATTTAAAAGCTTTTCGTAGTGGGTTTAAGCAACAATTAATGGGTGTTAAAGTTGTTGACGAAGAAGGAAATGATATCACGCCACAAAAGCTAAAAGATGAAAAATTAAAAAATTAATATAATTTGTCGAAAAACTTATTTTAATTTATACGATTTTGTGTATAATAAGAATAAGTTTTTATGTGCAAAAAAGGAGAATTAGAAATTAATGGAAACATCAAGCTTATCAATCGCAACAATTCGTGCGTTAGGTATTGATACCATCAACAAAGCTAACTCTGGTCATCCAGGGATGGTATTAGGGTCAACACCGGCAATCTATACGTTATTT
This sequence comes from Erysipelatoclostridium sp. MSK.23.31, assembly GCF_019125875.1. Taxonomy (NCBI): domain Bacteria; kingdom Bacillati; phylum Bacillota; class Erysipelotrichia; order Erysipelotrichales; family Coprobacillaceae; genus Thomasclavelia; species Erysipelatoclostridium sp. MSK.23.31. The sequence continues at coordinate 17,348 of NZ_JAHOCB010000033.1, forward strand.
ACTAAGGAAATGGATTTTTATCACAAACAATCAAAATGGTTTAATCGCGATCGTTTTGTATTGGCTTCTGGTCATGCTTCAGCATTGTTATATTCAATGCTGCATTTATCTGGTTATCAAATTTCTATTGATGACTTAAAGAATTTTAGACAATGGGGTTCTATTACTCCAGGACATCCTGAATGTGATATTACTGATGGTGTCGATGCTTCTTCAGGACCTTTGGGTCAAGGAATTCCAATGGCAGCAGGAATGGCTTTAGCAGAAAAATTCTTAGCTTCAAAATATAACCGTGAGGGTTATGATGTTGTCGATCACTATACATATGCATTATGCGGAGATGGTGATATGCAAGAAGGCGTTACTTATGAGGCTGCTTCTTTAGCTGGGCATTTATCGTTAGGTAAATTAATTGTTTTATATGATGCCAATAAAGTTACGCTTGATGGGCCGTTATCAATGTCTTTTAGTGAAGATGTGAAAAAGCGTTATGAAGCAATCGGATGGCAAGTAATTCGTGTAACAGATGGAAATGATGTTAGTGCAATTCAAAAAGCAATCCGTAAAGGAAAAAAAGAATTATATAAACCAACTTTGATCATTATTGATACAGTGATTGGTTTTGGTTCAAGTAATGAAGGAACTAATAAAGTTCATGGTAATCCATTAGGAAAAGAAGATGGTAAAAATGCTAAAATTTCTTATGGCTTTGATCATGACGAATTTTATGTTCCTGAAGAAGTTTATGATGATTTTGCTAATACATGTATTAAACGTGGAAAAAATCGTTATAATAAGTGGCAGCGGTTAATGAAAGACTATAAAAATGCTTATCCAGAACTTGCTCAAGAATTAGAAAATGCTATTGCTGGGAACTTTTCATTAGATTTAGATGAAATAATGAAAAAATATTCACCTGGTCATAACGATGCAACAAGAAACACTTCATTAGAAATGATTCAAGAAGTTGCTCAACAAAATCCTACATTTATGTCAGGAACAGCTGATTTAGCATCTTCAACTAAAACAAATATTGCAGGCGAAAAAACATTTAGTGTTGAAAATTATGATGGCCGTAATTTAGCGTTTGGAATTCGTGAGTTTGCTATGGTTGCAATGATGAATGGAATCACTTTACACACAGGAATAAAAGTATCTGCAGGTGGTTTCCTAGTTTTCTCTGACTACTTTAAAGGCGCTTTGAGAATGGCTTGTTTGATGGAATTGCCAATCATTTTACCATTATCTCATGACTCGATTGCAGTTGGGGAAGATGGACCAACTCATCAACCCGTTGAACAACTAACAATGTTACGTTCAATGCCAAATATGCGAGTATTTAGACCAGCAGATGCTGTCGAAATGGCATCTGCATGGAAATTAGCAGTTGAATCAACTAATAATCCTACAGCTCTAATTTTGACTCGTCAAAATGTTACCACAATGACTGCAACTTCATACGAAGGTGTTTGTCATGGAGCCTACATTGTAGGTAAAGAAGTCAATAAATTAGATGCAATTATTATCGCTTCAGGTAGTGAAGTAAATTTAGCAATGGCAGCTAAAGAAGAATTATTGAAAGAAGATATCGATGTTCGTGTTGTATCAATGCCATCAATGGAGTTATTTGAACAGCAAGATGCTAAATATAAAGATGAGATTCTTCCACACAATGTTAGAGCTCGTTTATCGATTGAAATGGCCAGTGATTTTGGTTGGCATAAATATGTTGGTTTAGATGGTAAAACAATGTCAGTAAATAAATTTGGTGCTAGTGCACCTGCTGATATCGTTATTAAAAACTATGGTTTTACAGTTGAAAATGTAGTAAAAAACGTTAAAGATATTTTATAAGGACTAGTAAAAGTGATGTAATAACATCACTTTTATTGATTTTTGGGCATGATTTGACAATATATTTAGATTTTCTTTGATACACTAATCATGGTGATAGAAATGAATACATATAAAATATATAAGTTAAATCCTAATGTTGTTGGATTACTTGAACAATATCCAGAGGTGAAAAATCAAATTATTAATATTGAACCTAAAAATGTTTTTTTTACGAAGCAAATGGAGTGTTTATTTGGAAATAATGAAGGAGTTAGTGACTTTATCGAATACAAGTTAAAAGACCGATACGATTATCATCGGGATAAAAATAAACATGTTATTGATAATCAATTAACAAAAGAAGAAATGATTTGCGTTATTCATGATTACTATATAATTATTGAAGCAAATAAAAAAACAAATATATTCTTGGATATTTTATACCAAATATCAAAAAGTTATGTTATAATGGTAGAGCAATCTAAAAACTTGGAGGTATAAATATGTTGAATATAATTTTGGGTTTAATCGTTGGTGCGATTATCGGTTTTTTCGCAGCACGTTATATGTTTAAAAAACAATTACAAAAAAATCCACCAATCAACGAAAAAATGATTCGTGCAATGTATATGGAAATGGGTCGTAAACCTAGTGAGGCTCAAATTAAAAAAATCATGTCATCTGTTATGTCACAATATAAATAAGGGGTAACCCTTATTTTTACTTTATGAAAATATACCTTACTCGACACTCAAAAACATTGTGGAATCAAGAAAAAAGATTACAGGGATGGCAAGATTCACCGCTAACAGCAGAAGGCATAGAAGATGCTAAGTTGCTAAAAGCAAGAATCACAGAACTTAAAATTGATTATTGTTATAGCAGTCCGATAGAACGTGCTAAAGCAACAAGTGAAATATTATTTGATCATGTTCTTGTTGACGAACGATTAAAAGAAATGAATTTTGGTAAATACGAAGGATGCCTTATTAATGAATTATTAAATGATCCAATTTATAATCGATTATGGAATCTTCCGGATGATGATGTTAGCACTCCTGGTGGTGAAACATATCATGAAGTCCAAATGCGGTTAAAAGATTTTTTTAATGATATTTATAAAAAACATCATGATGATACAATTTTTATTACGATTCATGGGATGTTATTTATTATTCTTCACGGAATAATGCTTAATTATAAAACATCCGAATTAACAAAAATCAATAAATATGTTGTTCGTGGTTGTTCTTTAAGTGAAGTTGAATATGATGGAAAAGAATTTAAGATTAAATATATTGGTGATGATAGTCATCTAAAAAGTAGTGAAATAATTACATATAAATAATTACCTAATGGATGCATCTCTTTTTGGATAATGCATCCTTATTTTTATTAAATAAAAAAGCCGTGATAATTCACAACTTTATGTATTAACGAGCATATTTACATCCAAGTAATTTTATTTTCTGTCCCATTTTTAATTCTAATTAAATTTTCTTTGTGTCGATAAATTAACAGTAAAATAACCGCTGCAGTTACGATTTTACCAGTCATTGACATATTTAAAAACGGAATTGCAAACAATACTGAAGACGATGCTAAAACTGAAGACAGTGAAACATATTTAGAAAGCTTTAGAACAATGAAGAAAACGACTAAGGCTAAGACAGCACCTATAGGATTGACAGCCATAAAAAAACCGATTGCAGTTGAAACTGCTTTACCGCCTTTGAAATTTGCAAAAACAGGATAGCAGTGCCCAATCACACAAGCTAAAGCACATATATATGCTAAATCATTATTCATTTTTAATAGTGAACATAAGTAACTAGTTAAAAGCATTACTAATAATGCCTTTGAAGCATCCAAAAGAATTACAGCAACACCAGCTTTTTTTCCTAAAACACGACCAGTATTTGTTCCCCCTAAATTACCGGAACCATAGTTTCTAACATCAGTTTTATAGACTAATCGCCCAATAACTAATGCAAAGGGAATCGATCCATATAGATAACTGAGTATAATTAAAATTATTGAAATCATTATATCCATTTTTTATCACCTGTGACTATTATATATTATCATTATAAAAATGCAATAATCTTTGAAAAAAACCTAAAATTTAGGTATAATGGTACAAGTGATTAAAGGAGGCAGATGAATTATATGGCAGCTAAAAGTAATTATGATGAGTCAAATATTCAAATACTTGAAGGCTTAGAAGCAGTTCGTAAGCGACCAGGAATGTATATTGGTTCGACTGATGCACGCGGACTGCATCACTTAGTTTGGGAAATTGTTGATAATGCAATTGATGAAGCACTTTCAGGATTTGGTGATAATATACAAGTAACGATTTGTAAGGATAACAGTATCAAAGTAACTGACCATGGTCGGGGAATGCCGACAGGGATGCATGCTTCAGGTAAGCCTACAACAGAAGTAATCCTTACGATTTTACATGCCGGTGGTAAGTTTAACGAAGACGGCGGTTATAAAACTTCTGGCGGATTACATGGAGTTGGGGCGTCGGTCGTTAATGCACTATCTTCATGGCTTGAAGTAACAATTTATCGTGATGGAAAAGTTTGGCAGCAAAGATTTGAAGATGGTGGTAGTAAAGTTGGGAAGTTAAAAGTGATTGGTAAATCAAATCAAACTGGAACAACGATTCATTTTATGCCCGATTCAAGCATTTTTTCAGTTTATGAATATAATTTTTCTACGATTAGTGAACGATTGATGGAAAGTGCGTTCCTTTTAAAAGGAATCAAAATTGATTTAGTTGATGAACGTACAGGTAAAGAGATAAGTTATCAATACGATAATGGTTTAACAGCATTTGTTGAATATTTAAATTATGAAAAAGAGACTCTTAATGAAATTATTAATATTGAGGGTACAAATAATGAAATAGAAGTTGATGTCGCTATGCAGTTCACTAGTGGTTATCAAGAAACTACTTTATCTTTTGTGAATTTAGTTAGAACTGGTGATGGTGGAACTCATGAAACAGGATTTAGATCAGCTTTAACTAGAACGTTTAATGAATATGCTCGTAAATATGGGTTATTAAAAGAAAAGGACAAGAATTTAGAAGGAAATGATGTTCGTGAAGGACTTTCGGCAATTATTTCAATTAAAGTACCTGAACATTATTTACAGTTTGAAGGACAAACAAAATCTAAACTAGGAACGCCAGAGGCACGAAATGTTGTAGATACAGTAGTTTATGAAAAACTTACATATTTTTTAGAAGAGCATAAAGAAACAGCAGATAATCTTGTTAAGAAAATGATTAAAGCTGCTCAAGTTCGTGATGCGGCACGTAAAGCTCGAGAAGCTGCTCGTAAAGGTAAAGGCCCACGTCAAGAAAAAATTTTAAGTGGAAAATTAGCACCTGCTCAATCTAAAGATAAAAAACGTAAAGAGCTATACTTAGTCGAAGGAGATTCAGCAGGCGGTAGTGCAAAACAAGGTCGCGATCGTAAATATCAAGCAATTTTACCATTACGAGGAAAAGTTGTTAATACTGAAAAGGCAGCAATGGCTGACATTTTAAAAAATGAAGAAATTGCAACAATTATTAATACAATTGGGGCTGGCGTTGGAGCTGATTTTAACGAAAAAGATAGTAATTATAATAAAGTAATCATCATGACCGATGCTGATACCGACGGTGCCCATATTCAAATTCTTTTACTAACTTTCTTCTATCGATATATGCGAGATCTAATTACTGCAGGAAAAGTATATATTGCTTTACCACCACTTTATAAAGTGTCAAAGAAAAGTGGGAAAAAGGAAGATATCGTTTACGCTTGGGAAGAAGACGAATTAGAAGAAGCAAAGAAGAAAATTGGTCGTGGATATAATGTACAACGGTATAAAGGACTTGGGGAGATGAATGCTTCTCAATTATGGGAAACAACTATGAATCCAGAAACTCGGACTTTAATTCAAGTATCAATTGAAGATGCGGCAATTGTTGAACGTCGAGTTTCTGTATTAATGGGTGATAAAGTAGAACCAAGACGAGAATGGATTGAACAAAATGTCCAATTTACATTAGAAGATAATTTTGCAATTGAGTAAGGAGAAAATAAGCGTGGATAAAAAAATAATTATGTCATTAGAAACTATCATGGGTGACCGCTTTGGAAAATATTCTAAATATATTATTCAAGATCGTGCTTTACCTGATGTTCGTGATGGTTTAAAACCAGTACAGCGCCGGATTCTTTATTCGATGTATAAAGAAGGAAATTTATATTCAAAACCATATCGTAAGTCAGCAAAAACAGTTGGGAACGTTATTGGTAATTATCATCCTCATGGAGACATATCAGTATATGATGCAATGGTCCGTTTATCCCAAGATTGGAAAATGCGTGTTCCATTAGTTGATATGCAAGGAAATAATGGATCTATTGATAACGATCCGGCAGCAGCAATGCGTTATACTGAAGCTCGTCTATCAGCAATTGCTGTTGAATTACTAAAAGATTTAGATAAAGATACAGTATTAATGTCTTTAAACTTTGATGATACAGAATATGAACCAACTGTATTACCAGCGGCCTATCCAAATTTATTAGTAAATGGTGCAACGGGAATATCGGCCGGTTATGCAACAGATATTCCTCCACATAATCTTGAAGAAGTAATCGATGCAACGATTCATCGAATTAAATACCCTAACTGTTCTTTGGAAAAACTAATGGAATTTATTAAAGGTCCAGATTTTCCAACTGGAGCTATTGTTGAAGGAAAACAAGGAATTTTAAATGCCTTTAAAAGTGGCCGTGGGAAAGTGATTGTTCGTAGTACTAGTGAAATGATTGAAGAGAAAACGATGAATAAAATCGTTATTACTGAAATTCCCTATGAAGTAAACAAAGCAGAATTAGTTCGTAAAATTGATGAAATTCGATTTAATCGCAATATCGATGGAATTATCGAAGTTCGTGATGAATCTGATCGTACTGGATTACGGATTGTTATTGATTTAAAAAAGGATATAAATGTACAAAATACTCTTAACTATCTATACAAAAATACTGATCTACAAAAAAATTACAACTATAATATGGTTGCAATCAAAGATAAGCGACCAGTCTTAATGGGGGTAATTGAGATTTTAGATGGCTATATTGCACATCAAATAGATGTTGTTACACGAAGTTCAATTCATGATCTTAATAAGGCTAATGAGCGTAAACATATCGTTGAAGGATTGATTAAAGCAATTTCAATTTTAGATGAGGTTGTAAAAACAATTAGACAATCAAAAGATAAAAGCGATGCTAAAAATAACTTGATTGAAAAATATGGTTTTAGCGAAAAACAAGCTGAAGCAATTGTAATGTTACAATTGTATCGTTTAACAAACACTGATATTGTCACATTGGAAAATGAAAATAAAGAATTAGATAATCGAATTGCATATTTAAATAATATTTTAAACAGTGATGAGGTTCTACGTAAAGTTATTATTGATCAATTAAAAGGTATTAAGAAAAAATATCCAATGCCACGTCTATCAAAAATTCGTGATGAGGTTCAAGAAATTAAAATAGATGAGAAAGCAATGATCCTATCTGAGGATATCAATGTTTCTATTACCCGTGATGGATATATTAAGCGAATTAGTAATCGTTCTATCAAGGCTAGTGAAGGTATTCCGTTCGGCAAAAAAGAAAATGACTATCTAGTTTCAATGTATCAAGCCAATACGTTAGATCATTTATTGCTGTTTACTGATGCTGGAAATTATCTCTTTATTCCAGTTCATAAGATTGAAGAATTTAAATGGAAAGATGCTGGTAAACATGTTAGTTATTTAGTAAAACTAAATGCTGGTGAAAAAATCATCGGAACTATTTTGGTAAAAGATTTTAATTTACCATTGTACGTTATGCTAGCAACAAAAAATGGTCAAATCAAACGGACGAATTTAAAAGATTTTGAAGTTACTCGATATTCAAAGCCCCTTAAATGTATGGGATTAAAGAATGATGATCGGGTAGTCGATGTTAAATTGACTGATAATAATCAAGGAATTATCTTAACGACTAAAGCTGGGTATGGAGCATTATATTCAGAGCAAGAAGTTTCAATCGTTGGAATCAAAGCCGCTGGGATTAGAGCTGTAAATTTAAAAAATGATGAGTTAGTTAGTCTCAATATTTTTAATCCATTAGTTAGCAGTTCATTAATCGTTATTAGCGAAGAAGGTGGGGTTAAACGAATTAAAATTGGCGATATAACACCTTGCAATCGTGCTACAAAAGGAACTTTATTGTATAAGAATCCTAAATCTAAAATTATTTATGTAAAAGATTCCGTAATTGTTGATAATTCACAATTAATTACAGTCACTTTAAACGATCAGACTTCATTTGAATTTAAAGCAACTGACTATAATAATGCTAATCTTGAGCAAAAACCAAGTGTAGCTAATAAATTAACGGCTAATCAAGTAATTGATGATGTTTATATAAATTCTCCAATTTCAACAAGTGATTATGATGTAGCTAAGAAAACCGAAGTTGATTTAGAAATCTTTAAACAACCCAAAGAGCATACCTTATTAGATGATTTTGAAAGTGATGAGGTTGAAACTACCAAAAATAAAGCGGTTGTTAAAGTACCCAAAAAAACAGAACCAATTAAATATGAAAAAATATCTCTAGAAGATATTCTAAAAGAAGATGATTTTTAAACCGTAAATTATATAATTTACGGTTTTTCTTTCATATGTTCACGCAATAATTTAATTAATGCACGTTTTTCAAGACGTGAAACATAAGAACGTGAGATATTTAATTTTTTAGCAATATCTTTTTGAGTATACTTTTTGGTATTATTCAAGCCATAACGCATAATCAAAGTATCTTTTTCGCGGGGTTCAAGAACACTAAAATATGTTGTAAATTTATCTAAAGTATCCTTTTTATCTACTATATCGATAAACTCCTCTTGTTTTGCGGCAATGATATCACCTAAAACTATTTCACTGCCATCCTTATCAATACCGATTGTCTCATTTAATGAAATATCTAAGTTAGTCTTTTTATTAGTTCTAAGATGCATTAATATCTCATTTTCAATACATCTGGAAGCATAAGTGGCTAACTTAGTTTTATGGTTTTGTTTATAACTATCGACTGCTTTAATCAGTCCTATTGTTCCAATTGAAATCAGATCTTCCTGCATATCTTTATTGTTCTCGTATTTTTTAGCAATATGAGCTACCAATCTTAAATTTCTTTCAATTAAAACATTCCGAGCCTCTTTGTCACCATTAAAAAACTGTTCAAGATATCTTTCTTCCTCTTTAGCTGTTAGTGGTAACTCAAAAGATTTTGATTTAATGTATGAGACAAAGAAACCATTAGTAAGTAAGGATAATAATGTTGAAAACATTTATATTTCACCTCTAATACATATATATTGTCAATCTTTTAATTTAGGACAAAAATCTTTATATTCATCCAAATAAATAAAATTATACCAAGTTTTATTTTAACGATTATTTACTTTAAAATTGGCTTAAAATAAGGTACAATGGGAGTGGTTTGAAAAGGAGATAGTATGACTAAAGAGATTAGATGTTTTGGCTGTGGAGCCATAATTCAAAGTGAAGACGAAAAAAAGATAGGTTTTGTGCCTAAAAATGCTTTAGAAAAAGATGTAATTCTTTGTAAACGCTGTTTTCGCTTAAAAAATTATCATGAATTACAAAAAACAGATCTTACTAGTGATGATTTTTTAAAAATTCTTCAAGAAATCGGAAATCATGATTGTCTTGTTGTTTATTTAGTTGATTTATTTGATTATAATGGCAGCTTAATAAATGGATTATCACGGCATCTTAATAATAATGATATTTTAGTTCTTGGAAACAAACGAGATATTTTGCCAAAATCACTAAAAGATCGTAAAATTGAGCATTGGCTAAGAAGACAGTTGAAAGAATCAGGAATTAAACCTATTGACGTTATTTTATCAAGTGGAACCAAAAATTATAATTTAGATTTATTAATAGATAAGATTAATGAATATCGTCATGGTCGAGATGTTTATATTGTTGGAGTTACTAATGTCGGGAAATCTTCGTTGATTAATTCTTTATTAAAACATTATGCAGGAGTAACTGATAATTTAATAACAACAAGTGAATTTCCTGGAACAACGCTTGATTTAATTGAAATTCCACTAGATGATAAAAATTATTTATATGATTCGCCTGGTATCATTAATAATCATCAGATGGCTCATTTAGTTAAAGATGAAGATTTGAGAATAATTATTCCTAAAAGCGAATTAAGACCAATTAATTTTCAATTAAACGACCAACAAACACTATATTTTGGTGGGTTGGCACGCGTTGATTTCATTAAAGGACCGCGTAGTTCTTTTACTTGTTTTTTTCCAAAATTATTAAAAATTCATAGAACTAAATTGGGAAACAGTGATAATTTATATAATCGGCACTTGACTCTGATGCCGGAAATTGAAAGTATTAAGGATATTAATGAAATGGCAAGTTATGATTTTAAATTACCAGAGGGTAAAATTGATATTGTTATTTCCGGTCTAGGATTTGTCAGTGTTAATTGTCCCAATGCCAATGTTAGAGTTCATGCACCACAAGGTGTTGGTGTTTTTATTAGAGAAGCATTAATTTAGAAAGGAATCGGGTTATGTTAACAGGAAAGCAAAAAAGATATTTAAGAGGGATAGCACATAATTTAAATGCTATTTTTCAAATTGGTAAAGAAGGAGTTCATCAAACTCAAATTGAAGGCATTGACGATGCTCTAGAAGCTCATGAATTGATCAAAGTAAAAATTCTTGAATCATGTGCTGATTCAAAAAATGAGATTGCGCTAGAGTTAAGTATGAAAACAAAAGCAGATGTTGTGCAAATTTTAGGAAGAACAATTATTTTATATCGCCCAAGTGAAAAGGAAATTTATAAATTACCATGATAAAAATAGGTGTTTTTGGCGGTAGTTTTGACCCAATTCATCGTTCTCATGTACGCGTGATTGAAGAGTCAATCAGGCAATTAAAGTTAGATAAAATTTTAGTTATGCCGACTGCTAACAACCCATGGAAAGACTCTACAGGAGCAACTAAACAACAACGATTAGCGATGTTGGAAATTGCTTTAAAGCGCTATAAAAATGTTGAAATTTGCCGCTACGAGATTGATCAAGATAGTAGTAAAAAAAATTATACGATCGATACAATTAGATATCTAAAAAAAATATATCCAAATGATCAGTTATATTTTATGATGGGAATGGATCAAGCAAGTTTATATCATAAATGGATTGCTGCTAAAGAATTGAGTCAATTAGCTCAATTAGTGGTATTCGATCGCATAGGTTATCAAATTAATGATAATTTAGATAAATATAATTTTATTCACTTAGATTTGGTTGCCAGTGATGACGCTAGTAATAATATCCGGAATGGTGCATTACATGCTTTAAATCCTGAAGTTTTAAAATATATTGTTAATAATGGTATTTATTTAGAAACAATTGTGAAAAATAAAATGTCTTTAAAACGCTATCGTCATACAGTGAGCATGGCTCATTTAGCTAAAGAAATTGCATTAGCTAATAATCTAGATGGTAGAAAAGCATATGTAGCAGGAATGCTTCATGATATTGCTAAAGAAATGCCTCATGATGAAGCTGTTGTAATAATGCAAAAAAATTATCCAGATTATCTTAATAAACCAGAGGCGGTTTGGCATCAATGGTTATCTGAATATGTTGCAAAAAATGAGTATTTAGTTGATGATCCTGAAATATTACAAGCAATTAGGCATCATACAACTGCTTCTTTATATATGTCAAAACTTGATATGTGTATTTATGAAGCTGATAAATACGATCCAAGTCGAGATTACGATTCTTCAAAAAAAATTGCATTATGCAAAAAAGATGTAGTTGCTGGCTTTAAAGGGTGTTTACAAGATTTTTATGATTTTTCCCATGAAAAAGGGCGAAAAATTGATGAATGTTTTTTTGAAATTTATAATAAATATGCAAAAGGAGATATTAATGAATAAATTAGAAGTAATTATAAAAGCATTAGATGATAAATTAGCAGAGGACATTGTAGTAATTGACATGCAGTTAGCTAGTCCTATTTTTGATACTTTTGTGATTTGTTCAGCAAGTAACGAGAGATTGATGAATGCTTTACGTGACAGTGTCGAAGACAGCTGTCATGAAAATGGTTATGAAGTTAAAAAAATTGAAGGGTTACGCAATAGCAAGTGGTTATTGATGGATTATGGTGATATCGTTGTGCATATATTTGATGCTGACGAACGAAACAGTTATAATCTTGAGAAATTATGGTCTGATATGCCACGAATTGACGTATCAAAATATTTAGCTTAATGTCATACGAAAATTTTGCTTATTACTATGACAGCTTAATGGATGAACAATTTTATGATGATTATTTCAAGTTTATAAATGAGCACGCTGATTTTAAAAGCGTGCTTGAACTTGGGTGTGGAACTGGTGAAATTGCAATTCGTTTAGCTAAAGCAGGTAAAGAGATTTATGCAACTGATCTTTCTAAAGATATGCTTGAAGTTTCACGTTTGAAAGCAATGGAAGCAGATGTTAATCTTTTATTAGGTCGAGTTGATATGACTGATTTTGTAACCGATAAAGCAGTAGATTTGATTTTATGCCTTTGTGACTCAATTAATTATGTTTTGAGTAAAAAGAAAGTATTAAGAACTTTTAAAAATGTATATGAATCACTAAAATATAATGGAACCTTTATATTTGATGTTGATAGTCTTTATAAGATGGATGAAATTCTAGATGGCTATTTTGAAGAAGAAGATGCTGATGATTTCTATTTTAAATGGCATGTAGAAAAGACTGCTCTTGGTAAAGTGGAACATGAAATTGAGATAATTGATAAGGAAAATAATGAACATATAAAAGAAATGCATTATCAGCAAACTTACGATATTGAAATTTATCTTAGCTTATTGAAACAGGCAGGTTTTACGGATGTACAATATTATGGTGAGTTTGAGGAATATCATGATAAATCACAAAGAATTATTTTTATATGTCATAAAAGAAGGGGAGGTAAGTAGAATGATTGGAATTATCGGAGCAATGGAAGAAGAAGTGGCAGCAATTAAAGAATATATGGAGATTACTGAAACACGCTCTATTCTTGATTGTACATTTTATCAAGGAACGATAAAAGAGCGCCAAGTCGTTTTGTTACAGGGTGGAGTAGGAAAAGTTAATGCTGCTATTTGTACTACTTTATTACTGACTAACTATAAAATAGATTATGTCATAAATATCGGTTCTGCTGGTGGATTGTGTTTAACTCAAGAAGTTGGGGATATAGTTATTTCTAATGAAGTTTGTCAACATGATTTTGATATTACGGCATTTCCCAATCGAGTGATTGGTGAAGTTCCAGGTTTACCCCCAAGAATAGAAGCAGATCGTCAACTAATTACTCAAGCTAAAACAATATTATCAAACTTAAATTTAAATTGCGAAATTGGTCTAATTGTTTCTGGTGACCAATTTGTTGCTACACCGGAAGTAGCAACACGCATTAAAAATAATTTTCCTGATGCAAAATGTACTGAAATGGAAGCAGCAGCAATTGCTCAAACATGCTATAAATTCGGGACTAGTTTTATTATTACACGTTCTTTAAGTGATGTTTTTGGTAAGGGAGATTCTTCTGTCCAATTTGATGAATATTTAAAAAAAGCATCCCAAGCGTCAGCTAAAATGTGTATAGCATTAATTGCAGAAACGGAGCATTAATACATATGCAAAATATAGAATTACTTGCTCCAGCTGGAAGTTATGAAGCTTTAGTAGCAGCGGTTCAAAATGGTGCAAATGCAATTTATTTAGGAGGAAATGAATTTAGTGCCAGAGCTTTTGCAACAAACTTTAATCGCGAGGAATTACAAGCTGCAGTTGCATATGGCCATTTACGCAACGTTAAAATTTATGTAACTGTAAATACTTTATATGAAGATAATCAGTTTGAAAAACTACAAGATTATCTTTTGTTTTTACAAACAATAAAAGTTGATGCTTTAATTATTCAAGATATCGGACTGATGAGTTTTGTTAAACAATACTTTCCAGATTTTGAAATTCATATGTCAACACAGACTAGTATTTATAATTTGTCAGCAGTTAAATATTTTGAAGATGCTGGTGTTGATCGTGTTGTTTTAGCGCGCGAAAATACACTTGATGAAATAGCTGATATTTGTCAAAACACAATTCTAGATATTGAGGTGTTTGTTCATGGTGCTCTATGTATGTCATATTCGGGACAGTGTTTAATGTCGAGTATGATTGCTAAAAGAAGTGGAAACAAAGGCGCTTGTGGACAGCCTTGTCGGCTCGCTTATAAATTGCAAAAAGATAGTATGAATTTAGATAAAATTCCAAGCTATTTATTATCACCTAAAGATTTATGTACCTTTGAGAATATTGGGCAATTAATTGATGCTGGTGTTACATCATTTAAAATAGAAGGACGGATGAAACGACCTGAGTATGTTGCTACAATCGTTAAACAATACCGTGAAGCAATAGATGCATATTTAAAAAATACGACAGTTAATGCATTTGAGCAGCGTATAAAAAAAATGAAGCAAATGTTCAACCGTGGATTCACTGGTGGATATATTTTAAAAGATCAAAATTTTGTGGCTAAAGATTATCCTGGAAACCGAGGAATTGAAGTTGGTACAGTGATAGATTATGATAAACATCGAAAAATTGTAAAAATTCAATTACAAGATAAGTTGAAACAAGGAGATCGGATTAATTTCAAGAGTGTTGGGTTTACTCGAACTATTACAAAGTTATATTTATTTAATAATTTGATTAATCAAGGCAATGCTGGTGATATTGTTGAAATCGAATTGAATACCCCAGTAAAAAAGAATGAAACAGTATATAAGGTTATTGATATAGATCTAATCAATGAAGCTTTAGCAAGTTATAAAAATGAAAATATTAAAAATACAGTAACTATGGCATTTTCAGGTCAAATCAACGAACCAGCACGATTAACCATCAACTATAAAGATTTAAAAGTTGAAAAAGTTTCTAATCTTCTAATTGAATCAGCAGCTAAATTGCCATTAGATCCTCAAAGAATCAGACAACAATTAGGAAAATTAGGAAATACAGTATTTAAGGCAAATGATATTACTATTGACTTTCCTGATAATGGTTTTTTTAGTATTAAAGAAATTAATGAAATGCGTCGTCAAGCAATAGATGAACTTTCTAATATGATAGTAAAGATAAAAAAAGTTAAAAAACCAATGATTAAAACTAAACATAATCATATTAATAAACAAATTAAAGGGATTGTGGTAAAAATTTATAATTTGGCACAATTAAAAGCATTGTTAACAGAGGAAGTGGATGCATATTATTTTCCTATCAACGAAGAACTTGATGAAGCTATAAGTTTAGCGCATTCTGTAAATAAAGAAATAATCCCATTTACAAGCTTTTTGAATAATCAGGATATTTTAATCAAGTTTAAAAATAGTGTCTCATACAATAAGATAAATAGTATTTTAGTAGGTGACTATGGAGCATTACAAATTTTTAAAGATAAAAAATGTATTTTAGATAGTACTTTCAACCTTTATAATAGCTATGCTTTGAATTATTTTAATAATCATGATGCTATTCTTTCTCTCGAGATGAGTAGAAAACAAGTTAATCATTTAAATAATATTAAACAAAATATTATAATGACAGTGTATGGCAAAACAATCAATATGCATCTAAAACACTGCTTAATAAGTGATCATTATTTTAATTGTAAAAAAATCAAATGTAATCTTTGTAAACAAGGAAAGTTTACTTTAATTGATCGTAAAGGTGAACAATTTGATATTTTCCCAGATCAAGACTGTAATAACTTAATATTCAATAGTCACTGTCTTTACATTGATCATTTAGAAAAACTAGAAGTTGATTTTATTTTGCTTTCATTTAGTAATGAAGCACCAGAAATCACCAAAGCTGTATTTAGGGATTTCAAAAATAATATTATGTTTGCTAAACCTCGACAAATTAGTTTAAAAACAAAACTAACTAATGGATATTTTTATGACTAATTATCTAATTATATAAATAAAAATTATTATTTGTCGAAATAAATTATAAATATACAAAATCTTATTGAAGAAAAATAAGGAAAATGCTAAAATCTATTTATCGGAGGTATAATGATGATTGATAAAGATTTAGCGGCACGATTAAAATCTTATCGGAATTTCAAACACCTGACACAAAAGGATGTTGCTGCTTATTTAAAAGTACCACATTCAGCCATTTCAGATATTGAAAATGGTAAGAGGGATATTACAGTAGGGGAATTAAGAATATTTTCTAACTTATATGGACGAAGTGTAGAAGAAATAATGAGTGGTAAAAAATACGACTACTATAATATTGCTAATATCGCACGGTTGTTAACAGAGTTACCGGATGAAGATTTAAAAGAAGTAATGTTTATGATTGAATATAAACGTAAGCGAAATGAAGAAAAAAATAGAAGTGAGAAATTTTAAATCTCACTTCTATTTTAGTATTTGCTTAAATTCTTCTAAAACGATTTTTCCATCGTCTAGAACCATTTTTGAGCATTCTTCAAAAGTTTCACTATTATAATAATTTACTTTTATAGTATCACCGATTTCCACGATTGCAAAGGTTCCGAAACCATATGAACCTCGATTGATCATCACACTGCCTGGATTAATAATATAACGGTTACCAATTTGGGTATATGCAGGAACATGAGTATGTCCGTGAAAACAGATATCAATATTATTAGCAATCATATATTGCTTTATTTTATCATTTCCGTAGTATATATCGTAAGCATTTCCATGAGTAATTAAACAGCGATATTTTCCAATTTCTAAAATAATATTGACTGGAAAATCTTCATCATCATGATTACCTTTTACAGTATAATATTTGTTTAACAAGAAATCATCTTTTTTTAAGGATGAATCTCCACAATGTAAATAATAATCCATCTTAGGATATGTTTGATTAATTTTTTGAAATAATTCATTTTGTAAATGAGTATCACTAATTACTAATACCTGCATGTAAAATCACTTCCTTCTTTATCTATCATAACATATTTGAAAAAGGATAAAAATAAAGATAATTATTCTTTGACACCAATGGTCTAGACAAGTACAGAAGAATAGCGTCTGTTATACTATAAAAAAAGATTTATTTGAAATATTTTATAAAAGAAAAATTAAAATTTTTAGATTCTTTTTTTATAATTCCACTTCAAAAAAACGGTGTTAAAGAGCTTTAAAAATTGATGATTCTAACAAGGAAAATTTTAAAATGGCAAGATTTATTAACTAAGAGTAGAAGTTATTTTTTACTAAAAAATTCATTTTTAATTGTAAAAAAATAAAGCATTTCAGCCAAGAAAGTGTTTACATTCTAAGCCATTCGGTGTAAAATTAATTTAGGTAAAAAAAAAGGAGTGTATATTATTATGAAAACTATTTTATTAGTGTGTTCAGCAGGTATGTCTACTAGCTTACTAGTAACAAAAATGGAAGGTGCTGCTAAAGATGCAGGTGTTGAATGTAAAATTTTTGCATTACCATTCTCTGATGCACCAAGAGTATTAGAAGAAGTAGATTGTATTTTACTTGGCCCACAAGTTAGATTCCAAAAAGCTGCTATTGAAAAATTGGCTGCTGGACGTAAAGCAGGAGCTATCCCTGTTGATGTAATCGATATGAGAGATTATGGAACTATGAACGGTAAAGCTGTATTTGAAGCTGCAATGAAAATGATTGGGTAATCAAAAAGCTTAAACTGAAATAACAAAAGATAAAACGGGCGTTTTTTGTGATGCCCTTTTTATATGAAATTTAACAATAAAGGAGAGAGTTAGTTATGGCAACAAGAATTATGTTAGTATGTGCTGCAGGTATGTCTACTAGTTTATTAGTAACAAAAATGGAAGTAGCAGCAAAAGAAGCTGGAGAAGAAGTAGAAATCTTTGCTTTACCTTTGACAGAAGGTGAAAAAATTATTGATACTGTAGATTGTGTATTACTTGGCCCACAAGTTAGATATGCAAAAAAAGAAGTTGAAAAAATTATTGCAGATACTGGAAAAGATATTCCTTATGATGTAATTGAAATGAAAGATTACGGAATGATGAATGGTAAAGCTGTTTACGAATTTGCTAAAAAATTAATGGGAAGATAATTCCTTACGATTAAATAAAAACGGATAAAATTTATCCGTTTTTATTTTGACGAAATTTCAAGAAATAGGGGTTTTATATTGTATACAACTATGATATAATATCCTAAATAATTAGGAGGTAGGTAATAGTATGCAAAAGGGGATTATTACAGTAGTAGGAAAAGATCAAGTAGGAATTATTGCTAAGGTTTGTAGTTTTTTAGCGGAAAAACAAGTTAATATCTTGGATATTTCTCAAACTATCATTCAAGGTTATTTTAACATGATGATGATTGTAGAACTAAGTTCAATTACCGAAGAATTTGGAACTATCTGTGAAGATTTAGATAAATTAGGTGAAGAAATCGGAGTAAATATTAAATTACAACATGAAAACATTTTTAATAAAATGCATCGTATTTAAGGAGAATCGGAATGATTAATTTATTTGAAGTAGCAGAAACAAATAAAATGATTGAGCAAGAAAATCTTGATGTGAGAACAATTACATTAGGGATCAGTTTATTAGACTGTATGGATCATGATATTGATGTTTTATGTGAAAATATTTATAAAAAAATTACTACCGTAGCTAAGAATCTAGTCTCTACGGGTAAACAAATCGAAATGAAATATGGAATTCCTATTGTCAATAAAAGAATTTCAGTAACACCAATTGGATTTGTTGGCTCTAATGCTTGCAAATCAACAGCGGACTTTGTTAAAATTGCTAAAACATTGGATAAATGTGCTCATGAAACTGGAGTTAATTTCATCGGTGGTTATACAGCAATTGTTTCCAAAGGAATGACAAAGGCGGAAGAATTATTAATTCGTTCAATTCCTGAAGCAATGAAAGTTACTAGTAATGTTTGTAGTTCGGTAAATGTTGGATCAACTAAAACTGGTATTAATATGGATGCAGTAAAATTAATGGGGGAAATCATTCATGAAACTGCAGATTTAACTAAGGAAAATGATTCTATTGGTTGTGCTAAGTTAGTTGTTTTATGCAATGCACCTGACGATAATCCATTTATGGCTGGGGCTTTCCATGGGGTTAGTGAAGCAGACGCAATTATAAATGTTGGAGTTAGTGGCCCGGGTGTTGTTAAAAATGCTATTGCCAATGCCAAAGGAAAAGATTTTGGAGAGTTATGTGAAATTATCAAGAAAACTGCGTTTAAAATTACTCGCGTAGGTCAATTAGTTGCTTTAGAAGCGTCGGAAAAATTGGGGATTCCTTTTGGAATCATCGATTTATCATTAGCTCCAACTCCAGCAATCGGTGATAGTATCGCCGATTGTTTAGAAGGAATGGGCTTGGATAGTGTTGGTGCTCCAGGAACAACAGCTGCATTAGCAATCTTGAATGATCAAGTTAAAAAAGGTGGCGTTATGGCTTCTTCATATGTTGGTGGATTAAGTGGAGCATTTATTCCAGTCAGTGAAGATCAAGGTATGATTGATGCTGTAAACCGTGGCGCATTAACACTTGAAAAATTAGAAGCTATGACATGTGTATGTTCAGTTGGACTTGATATGATTGCGATTCCTGGAGATACTCCAGTCACTACTTTATCTGGAATCATTGCCGATGAAATGGCAATTGGTATGATCAATCAAAAAACCACAGCTGTTAGAATTATTCCTGTAATCGGTAAAAATGTTGGTGAAGTAGTAGAATTTGGGGGACTATTGGGTTATGCACCTGTAATGCCAGTAAACCAATTTGGATGTGCTGAATTTATTAATCGTGGTGGTAGAATTCCTGCACCAATTCATAGTTTTAAAAATTAAAAGACGTTAACTCGTCTTTTTCATTATATTGAAAGGAAAATGTAAAATGAATGATTTAATAGTTTTTAATCCATTGTATAAAAATAAAGATATTGCTGAGTGTTTTGCATTATATACTGAAGTAGTAGATGGGAAACTTGAAAATAGCAGTAAATTTGTTTCATTGTTAATTAAATTAGCTGAAAAATACAACTTGTACGATAATCTATTTAATAGTTTATTAACTTATTTGTTAATTAATAATGAAAATTCGTTTACTCTAGCATTAGAAAGAAAAAAAACAATAGCTGCTAATTTAAAAGAAATTGTTATGAATGATTTTAAGATTATTTTCAAAATGTTTAATACGGATTTTAGTGTCTTGCCATTAGCACAACAAAATTTGATAACAGGATTCACACCTTCAAAGCCTGTCATTAATATTGAACTATTCGAAGTTTCAAAAACATTACAGGACAATTTAACTGCCTGTAATGATGTTGAATCATTTTATAATGTATTAGAAAACTTCTTTTTAACGTATGGAGTTGGAAAATTTGGATTAAATAAAGCATTTCGTTATGAAAATGAGCAAATTAGTCCTATAATACATATAGGTAATGGGCGACTAGATCAGTTGATTGGTTATGAAAGCCAAAAAGAAAAACTTACCCAAAATACCGAGGCATTTTTAGCAGGAAAAAAAGCAAACAATGTTTTATTATACGGTGATAGTGGAACTGGTAAATCAAGTAGTATTAAAGCTTTATTAAACGAATATTATAAAGATGGTCTAAGAATGATAGAAGTTTATAAACATCAGTTTATAAATCTTCCTAGTATTATTCAAGAATTACAGTCACGTAATTATAAATTTGTATTATTCATGGATGATTTATCGTTTGAGGAATTTGAAATTGAGTATAAATACTTAAAAGCAGTCATTGAAGGCGGGTTAGAAAAGAAACCTGATAATATTTTGATTTATGCAACAAGTAATCGCCGTCATTTAGTAAAACAAACATGGGGTGATCGTCAAGATCAGGATGAGGTTAATGTAAATGATGCTAAACAAGAAAAAACATCATTAAGTTCAAGATTTGGTGTTAAAATTTTATTTATGCATCCAGATCGTCAAAATTATTTAGATATTGTTGATGGTTTAGCCGAACAATATGGTTTAATGATGGAGCGTAACGAATTGCATCAAAAAGCATTAACTTGGGAAATTCGTCACGGTGGATTTTCAGGAAGAACTGCCAAACAATTTATTAATGCAATGCTAGGTAAATAAAACAATAGGAGTAATATGCGAAAATTATTATTAAACGATTATCACAAAATAAAAAAATATTTAGACGATGCAAATTATGAGGGCTATAATTCTAATTTTGTCACAATGATGATGTGGGATCATGAATATGAAATATATTATGAAATAAAAGATAATTTCATGGTTATGTTACACACATATTTAGACGAAAAGTTTTTTGCAATGCCTTTTTGCAAACCAGAGTACTACTATGAAGCAATCGAATATATGCAAAACTATGCTAAAGAGCATAACTTTCTTTTTAGAATCGATTTAGCTGTTGAAGAATCTATGAGTTTAATTAAAGAAAGATATGGAGATAAGTTTTTGTATTTGCATAATGAAGATTTTGATGATTATGTCTATACAAAAAAATCTCTAGAATCTTTGGCAGGAAAAAAAATGCAAAAGAGAAGAAATCACTTTAATGCGTTTGTTAAAGAAAATCCGAATTATATTTATAAAGAAATTGAAGATGAAGATGTTGATAATGTTTTACAGTGTCTCAAAAAATGGGATTTTTCTCATCGAATAGAAGAGAGTGTTATTTCTGAGTATATCGGGATTGTCTACTTGTTAGTACATCGTCATGAATTGGAAATAAAAACTGGCTGTATTTACATTAACGGACAGTTAGAAGCATTTATTATTGGTTCCCCACTTAAACACAGTACCGTTCAAATTCACGTAGAGAAGGCTAATAAAGATATTAGAGGATTATATGTGGCGATTGGTAAATTCTTCCTAGAACGAAATTTTGAGGGTTATGAATTTGTTAACCGTGAGGAAGATATGGGATTAGAATCACTACGCCGTGCTAAACAAATGCTGCACCCAGTTAAAATGGTTAAGAAATATAATATTGTTCCTAGTAACCTATCAATTATGCCGGCAGCAGATAATGATCTGCATTCAATTATTGACCTATGGCGTGATAGTTTTGAAGATGAAGACAAGCAAACAACTAACTTTTATTTTATGAAATGTTACAGCAAAGAAAATACATATCTATTAAAAAATAACAACTTCCTTGTTTCAATGATGCAAATAGTCCCATATACCATTGTTCTGGATAATCAGGAGATAAAGGCATACTTTATTCTTGGTGTTGCTACTAATAAGAATTATCAAAAGCAAGGAATGATGAAAAAGTTAATGAACTATGTGCTTAACTTGCCAAAATATGCTGGTCAAAAGATTTTACTTCAAGCTTACATGCCAGAAATTTATTATAATTTTGGATTTAATAAAGATTATTATCATAAAATTACAAATGTTGACAAAAAATCATATCAAAATGATTATGATTTAACAGTTATTGAAGATCTGGATTTTGTAAATTCACTTAAATTATATAATGATTTCACAAAAGATTTTAATGGTTATCGTAAAAGAGATATCGACTATTACCAAAATTACTTAATTGCACGTTGCCGTGCTTATAACGATCAAATAAAATTATTTTATGATAATGCTAAAATAATTGGATATGCAATTTATCATGAAAGTGCTTCTAAAATTGAGGTCAGTGAAATAATCTATACTAATTATGAAAGTCTAAATAAAATCGTTTGTTTCTTATCAAAAACAAACAAAGAACTGATTATTGAAAGTGATTTAAACAATGAAATAATTGGTGATTGTACGTATATATGTACAATGTTGACCAATTTTTTAAAAAATAGTTGTCAAGATAATAAATTTTATATAAATGAGTGCCTATAATACCTATTTTTTATTGACTAACCTATCTCTGCATTATAAAATGTAAAAGTATTTAAGAGGAGGTTAGTTAATGTTTTCAAAAGATCGAGAATTACATGAGGAATGTGGAGTATTTGCAGTTTGTGGATATGAAAATGCTGCAGCAATGTGCTACTATGGATTACATAGTTTACAACACCGGGGGCAAGAAGCTGCTGGTATTGTTGTAAAAAATAAAGAAGCTTTGTCAATTCAAAAGGGTGAAGGGCTAGTTACTGAAGTATTTGATCAAGATAAAATTAGCAAAATGAAAGGTGATCATGCTATTGGTCATGTTCGTTATTCAACAGCTGGTGGTGGTGGAATTGCTAATGTTCAGCCATTATTATTTAGAACCTTAAATGGATCTTTAGGAATTGCACACAATGGAAATATTGTTAATGCCAATGTCTTAAAGGCGGACTTAGAAAAAAAAGGAAGCATTTTTTCTAGTTCTTCAGATACTGAGATTTTAGGTCATTTAATTATGCGTGAAGAAGGTCATATGATTGATCGTATTTGTAATTCCTTAAACAAACTTGATGGTGCATTTGCCTTTTTGATTTTGATTGAGAATGCTTTGTATGTAGCAAGAGATAAGTATGGTTTGCGACCTGTTTCTATTGGTCAATTGCCTAATGGGGCATATGTATTTTCATCAGAAACGTGTGCATTTGAAGTTGTTGGTGCAAAATTTGTTCGTGATTTAGAACCTGGTGAAATCGTTAGAGTCAAAGACGGTCAAATCAAATCAAAGCTTTATACAAATGATGTTACTGATAAAATATGTGCAATGGAATATATTTATTTTTCACGACCAGATAGTAATTTAGATGGAATAAATGTTCATACAACTAGAAAACTTGCTGGTAAACAATTATTTAAAGAAGCACCAGTAGAAGCTGATTTAGTTATTGGTGTTCCTGATTCTTCTATTTCTGCTGCAATCGGATATGCAGAAGCAGCTAATATTCCTTATGAAATGGGTCTGATTAAGAATAAATATGTAGGTCGTACTTTTATTCAACCTACTCAAGAAATGAGAGAGCAGGGGGTTCGAATGAAATTATCTGCAGTTTCTTCAATTGTTAAAGGAAAACGTGTTGTTATGATTGATGATTCAATTGTACGTGGAACTACCTCTAAAAGAATTGTACGATTGTTAAAAGAAGCTGGTGCTAGAGAAGTGCATGTAAGAATTGCTTCACCAGCAATCAAATATCCTTGTTTTTATGGTGTTGATATGTCAACCATGGACGAATTAATTTCTAATCGTTTGAATGTTAATGAATTATGCAATTATATTGAAGCTGATTCACTTGCCTTTATTACTGAAGAAGGAATTGATAAATCTATCCATTTTAATAAAGAAAAACATAAATGTAGTTTATGTTTAGCTTGTTTCAATGGTGAATATGTAACAAATTTATATGATTCATTTGAAATGGATAAAATCAAGAAAGGTAAGGAATATTAAAAACTCCTTACCTCTTATAATTAGTAAAGTAGATATAACATATATAACTTCGCATAATGGTAGGAAATGTAAATTCTTATCGCGTATATTATGTATA
>NZ_JAHOCB010000034.1:0-40384 GCF_019125875.1 Erysipelatoclostridium sp. MSK.23.31
ATATTTGTTTTAACTCCTAAAGAAATAGATGCTTTATATGATGCAATAAGTCATGCATGTAAATGATGGAATAGTGCAGAATAAGAAAGGGATAAGATGGTTAATAGAGCAGTCCTGGTAGGACGAATGATGAGGGATCCTGAACTTAGAAGAACACTTCAAGGTGATGCGGTTACTTCTTTTACTTTAGCGGTAAATCGTAATTTTACAAGCAGAGATGGTCAACAACAGGCAGATTTTATTAATTGTGTTGTATGGCGTAAGTCTGCTGAAAATGTTGAAAGATATTGTTCTAAGGGAAGTTTAGTTGGTGTTGAAGGAAGAATACAGACACGCAGTTACGAAAATTCTCAAGGTCAAAAGAAATACATTGTAGAAGTTATTTGCGACGTAGTTCAATTTATGGAAACTAGAGCAGTAAATGAAGAACAGTCAAAAAAAGATATTTATCAAACTGATTATAATGAAAATAGTTTATTGCGTGACCTTGAAAAAGAATTTGATAATTCTTTAAATACTTTTGAAATATCAGAGGATGATTTGCCATTTTGATAATTTATAATAGTATTATTTTTTAAAAGACAGTAATTTCTGAATATAATGTTGTAATAAAAAAGCTAGGGAAATAGGTGAAAATCAACAATATTTTGGTTAGTAAAAGTAATGTTTATATCAAAATATTAGAAAATGAAAGTGAAAAAGATAAAATGATAAAAAAGAGGCAGTTTGCCTCTTTTTGTGATAAATATAGTAAAAAAATTGCACCTTTTAATTATAAAAACAGACATGCTATGCTTTTTATATAGTTCAACTCAATATGTATAAAGCAAATTGGAGAGCAGTCAAAAAAGACATTTATTAGTCTGATTATAAAGAGAATAATTTATCGCATGATCATGAAAAAAGTTTGGTATTTCTATAAATACTTTTGAAATAGTAGGATGATTTGCTACTAATAATTTATGATAGTATTATTAATGATTAAAAATAGCGCACCAAGGTTTATTTTAAACATATTAATATATTTCCGCTGCTGCAGTAGTATGGGGTGAATAATATTCAAAAAATACTCACTTTTTCGAAAAAAAATTGTGCCTTTTTGAAATGAAGGATATGTTAAAATTAGTATAGTTAAAATTATGTAAAGAGACAGGGAATGAGAATGTCTCTTTTTATTTTAACTGAAAATAATAAATGTTAAGGGGTGAGAACGTTGTATGGAATTAAGTTGATGCCATAATATATTTGATTTTTGTTACGTATATGGTTATAAAAAAACAATTTTACATTAAATTATATTTTAAATGTATAATTTATGTGTTCGGTGGAGGTGGTTTGTTTGAATTCGTTTATTCCATGGATAGGTGGAAAAAAATTGTTACGTAAAGAAATTATAAAACGTTTTCCAAATGATGGTTTTGCAAAATATGTTGAGGTATTTGGCGGAGCAGGATGGGTGCTTTTTGATAAAGACCAAAGTAAAAAACAACTTGAAGTGTTCAATGATATAGACAGTAATTTAATAAATTTATACAGGTGTATTAAGTTTCATGCTGATGCGGTACAAAAAGAACTTGACTGGATCTTATCATCCAGGGAGATATTCACAGATTATAAAACGATGATAGATAACAATATCGGTACAGATATTCAAAAAGCTGCAATGTATTTATATCTGGTGAAAGTATCATATGGTGCGGGTCGTAGAAGATATGGTGCAAAAACAGGGATAAATAATACTAAAGAGATTCTATTAGAAATACAAAAAAGATTGTCTGCAGTTATTATAGAAAATAAGAGTTATGAAAAAATTATAAAAAGCTATGACAGTGCTGATACACTATTTTATCTTGATCCGCCATATTACAAAGCAGAACGGCATTATGATTTACAATTTACTGTAGAAGATCATGAAAAGCTTGCAAAAATATTAAAGGAAATTAGAGGGAGGTTTATTTTATCGTATAATAATGATTCATACATTAAGAAATTATATAAAGGTTTATATATCGAAGAAATAGAAAGAAATAATAATCTTTCTAACAAAAATGGTAAATATAAAGAATTAATCATAAGAAATTATAAATGTCAATAAAAATTACGTAATACGTAATTTTTTTTCGTTTTTCTATCCTGGTATAAAATAATGATAGAATTATTCCAGGGTGCATATGGGTGATTAAAATCTATTTATCAAAACTGCTGGGTGAGAGAAAAATGAGTCAGGCAGAACTTGCTCGTAGAACAGGAATACGACCGGCTACAATAAATGAAATGTATTGGGAGTTTGCAAAGAGAGTAAATTTGGAACATATAGATCTTATCTGTAAAGCGTTAGGGTGTAGGATTGAGGATTTCATGGAAGTTGTATATGAAAATAATGATGAAAAAATTAATTGAATGTACTCTGGAAATGAGTACTTTTTTTGCAGGAGGTAAAGTAATGAATAAAATAAAATTTAACGAAATTATTAATGAGTATTTATCTTTTAAAAGGATGTATGTTAGACATAATACTATGATTAGCTATGAGGAAAGGATAAATAATTACATATTGCCCTATTTTGCTGATTGTGACATATTTTCAATAACCAAAGAAGATATCATAAATTGGCAAAAAGATTTGTTTGAAAAAGGTGTGTCTATTAAATACATAAATAAAATTCGACCAGTGCTGCATAATATATTTTCTTATTTATGTGATTATCATGGCTGCGATAATAATCCTGTTACTCATGTTCCTAGGTTGAGGGATAATTCACCGTATGAAGAGATGGATTTTTGGGAGTTTGAAGAATTTAAAAAATTTGCTAAATCAATTGATGATCCACTTTATTATAGGTTTTTTATGTTTTTGTACTATACAGGTGCTCGGAAAGGTGAGGCAAGGGCAATGACATGGAAACAAATAGATTTTAAAAATAATTTGATTACTATTTCCAGAAGTTTAGAACGAAGAAAAGATAAAAATGGAAATTATATAATTAATAGGCCTAAAAATGGTCATAGCAGGACTATAATGTTAAACTCTGAATTAAGAGATGTGCTATTAACGTATTATTCAGAACGGAAAAGACATTTTGATTTTGATGAAAAAGAGTATTTGTTCGGAATAAAAAAACCATTGGCGGACTCTACAATAGAAAACAGGAAGAATAAGTACTGTGATAAATCTGGTGTTAAGAAAATAAGGATACATGATTTCAGACATAGCAACGTTTCATTGCTTGTTTCGTTGGGGGCAGATATATGTGTTATCTGTTCTCGTCTGGGACATAAAGATAGAAATCAGACACTTAACAGATATTCGCATATGTTTCCTAGTAAAGAAGGAGAAATCGTGGATAAAATTGATAATCAAGCTAGTATATATAACTCATATTCCGTAACATTGGCAAATATTATAGTAGATTTTTTAGAGAAAGTAAATCAATTGAAAAATCTTGAAGAAAAAGATATAATTATGATAAGGCAAATAAAGAAAATTATATAACATGTTTTAGTACATAACATGATGGAATAGGTGTACCACATTCTTGATCGGAAGTTTTGCTTTGATATGATATAAAGTAAATAATAATACCAGATAAAATGATTAAACATGCAATAATATAAATCTTAGATTTTTTCATAATGGGAAAACACCTCCTCTTTATTTTATTGTACATGATTTAAGATAAAATATATAGAAAAAGGTATAATCCTTAGAAAAAAGATTATACCTTATGTCAATTATTTTAATAATTTAAAATGGTGTCCTGGAGCTACAAAATCTAATAACATTAATTCTTCTGGTTTGATAGTTGCAACTAAGTTACGTTCACCATCATTAGGAATTTCAGTTAAAACAATTTCTAATTCTCCACGATAGTGAGCTAAATTATCATTAACAACTAATACATCTCCACGAGTAAAGAATTTTTTACCTGGATCTCTATAAGGAATAGATTGAGATGTAATATCTTTTTTCATACCAGGAGCAATAGAAGCATCTTGTACACTCTTTTGAGCTTTGAACCAAACACGTGGCATAGAAGAACGTAACATAAATGTAGAATGATCATAACGATCCCAATGAGGTGCATAATCATACATAATCATTTTTTCATTATCACTGATTCCTTCAGCTTCATCAACTTTAAGTTCAATAGCTTGTAAGTTAACATTTGCTAAAGCTTCAAGTTCTTCATCACTAGCAGGGTAGTTACCAATTAAGATGTCATCAACATCACCAGTTGCTAATAAATAACGAGCTTGTAAATCAATTGGTAAACCTCTCATGATTTCTACAGTTGGTAAACCACAGAATACTTGCCATGGCCCAATAGTATTTTCATTATTACTAGAAACAAAGGCAGCAGTATGTAAGTTTAATTCTTTCCAATAACGGTTATACTCCATAAATAAATCAAAATCTAAACCAGTATAACGTTCTGGGAAGAAATTATGGCACATAACCATTTGATCCTTGTTTCCACCTCTATTAATTAATAATTCAACACCCATATCCATACTTGCATTAAATTCAATTTTAATACCATATGGGTTACGAGTTAATTGGATATCACCTTGAGTACCAAAGTTACCATCCATTCTAATAATATCCAGTCCCAAATCAGCAAAAGGTTTTAAGTTATCAGGTGTAGCACCAATAATCTTGAATACTTCAGGATTAGTATCAGCGGCAACTTCAAAACCTAATTCATGAGCTTTAGTCATAAAACCTTTAAATTCAACTAAGTATTCTTCTCTCTTATCTTCAGGAATAGATAAGAAACATGTGAAAATTCTGCTGTATCCTAACTTAGCAGCTTTTTCCATGTATGTGTATACCTCTTCCATTGGTGATTTATCAGGGTATACTGAAATTCCAAATTTGTGCATATTCGTTTTCCTCCCTATTCACATTCATATTATAACAGTAATACTAGAAATAATTAAGTAAAAAAAGGTTTTCTATAAATTTCTTTGTATTTGTAATATAATACACTAAAGGAAGGAGCATTGATATAAGTTTAGTTATATGTTTGTCGTTTATTGTCACATTTATATTAAGTCTTATTCTTGTTCCAATAGTCAGTAAAGTTACTAAAAATCTTGGAATTATAGCTCATACAAATAAACAAACAATTCATAAAGGAGTTATTGCAAGAACTGGTGGTTATGCAATTTATGTCAGTTTTCTTATAGGTGCAATGATTTTCTTAAAAACAGATATTAAAATTAATTCTATATTAATAGGTGGATTTATTATCTTTTTAACAGGATTCTATGATGATATTCATGATATATCACCAAAACTAAAAATGCTTGGACAAATTATTGCAGCTTTAGTAGTTATTTTTTATGGTGGGATTTCTTTAAAAGGATTTACGTTACCATTTTTACCTGATACAGTATCTTATATTATTGCAATTATCATAACAATTGCTTGGATTGTTGGTATTACCAATGCAGTTAATTTAATTGATGGATTAGATGGATTATGTGGTGGTATTTCTATCATTGTGTTAGTAACAATCTCATTAACATCTTTAACATATGGAAGAACAGATATTTCATCGTTATCATTATTATTAGCAGGAGCTATTGGTGGTTTCTTAGTTTATAATTTCCATCCTGCATCGGTATTTTTAGGTGATTGTGGAGCTTTGTTTATTGGATATATGATAGCTGTTATTTCTTTACTTGGATTTGGTTATAAGAGTTCTTCATTTTTTACACTAGGAGCACCAATTATTGTGTTAATGGTTCCTATTATGGATACAATTATTGCAATTGTACGTCGTAAAGTTCATCATAAGAGTTTTAGTGAAGCAGATCGAGGACATTTACATCATAAATTAATGTTTTCATTAGAATTGGGACAAACAAAAAGTGTTCTCATCTTATACTTCGTGACTTTCTTATTTTTACTTTGTTCTTATTTATACTTATATGATCGTATAGCAGCATCTATTCTATTTATAACTTTGATGGTATTATTTGAAATATTTGTTGAAGCAACAAGTATGATAGGTCGTAAATATAAACCTTTATTAACAATCGCAAATATTTTTATTAAAAGTGAATATTTGCCATCTATTAAAGATAGTAAACCATATCGTAGAGTGATTAAAAAAGTAAAAAAACAATACTTAGCTATTATTGTTTTAATATTTGCGATTGTTTTTTCATTAATCTTTATTATTGATAATAATCGTACTTCAAATATTAAACAAACTCCACCAAAGATTGTTTATGAAGCAAGTGAAAATGAAACAAAACTAATGAGTAATATTTACAATCAATTAACAACTGCTATTAACTCAAATGACAGAGAAAATATAGGAGAATTAGTTGGAACTTATTTTGTTTGTGATTATTATACTTTAACAAATAAGTCACTAGATCAAATTGGTGGTGTTAATTATTTCTATAGTGATAAAAAAGATGATTTTGAAACATATGCAAAAAATGATTATTACAAAGAAGTTAATACATATATAAATAATAAAGAAAATACTCAAGAAGTTAAGAGTTATAATATTATTTCATATGAACAATCATCTAAAGCTTTGAAAGGATTAGATGATTATAATTATTATGATTTAACAATTGAAATCAATTTTGGAGAATATAACTCAATTATTAAAAGTGAAACATTAACAACGACAGTATCACTAATAGAATAACAACAACGTTTTAGTGTTGTTGCATTAGAATAATAAAAGATGACGCATTGTCATCTTTTTAAATATGTTCAGTTATCTCAGATGTTAATAAATCAACATATAAGAAGAAAATAATTTGATTTTCTAAATAAACTCCAAAACCTTGGTTAGTTGATGAAGGAAGCCATACGTAATTATCAGATAATTTCTTTAAAGATAATTTATCATTCATTGTAATAATTGATAAATTGAATTGTTTCTCTTGTTTTTCAGATTTAATTTCATTTTTGATTGCTTCTAAACCATTACCATCATTTGAAAATGCGATAAGAATATCATTTTCTTGGATAATATTAGGAAGTTCATGAATTTCATCTTGACTTATATACATTGCTTTTTTATGAATTTTAAATAAGTTAAATTGTAGCATCTTTGAAGGTAAAGCACTTTTATGATACCCAATAATAATAATAGATTGAGCATTAATGATATCATGAGCTAATTTAGCAAGTTGAGAATAATCAAGAGAGTGTTTGATGATTTGAAAAATTTTAATATACATATCAATAGAAGAAACATTGTTTTCTTGTTTATCAATAACTTGTTTTTCATTTCTAAAAACATCAAACTTAAATTCATTAAAACCATCATAACCTAGTTTTTGACAAAAACGTGTAATTGTAGATTGAGATACATGATGATTAGTAGATAAATCAGTGGCTGACCTTCTTAAAATAAGATCAGGATTATTATAAAGTAAATTGTATATAACCAATTCTTTTTTTGTAAATGTTTCTTTTTTTAACTTCATTTTATCGAAAGGATTCATTTTTATCACACTCCATTAATCATTATTATAAAGAAAAAAACTCTTTCATGAAAGAGAAATAGAGTTTTTTAAATTAATTTCTTTGTTTCATTAATAACCCCTTGAATAAAAAGATCAGCATTTCCTTTTTCTAAACGAGAAATATATGTTTCGAAATATTGACCATAATCTTCTTTACATACAAAATAATTAGAATAATTTTCACAATAACCCAAAATAATAACAAGATGATTTGGAAAAGCTTCACGTATTCTCTTACCTAAGATTGCTGTTATATCGCCAGGTAAAGATATAAAAATAAGTGAACCAAGATGAATAATATGACTTGTTAAAGTTAATGTCATAGGACTTTTTTGAATTTTATATTCTAGATTGTGTAGTAAAGAACTGGCTATTTTTACAGATTGAGCATCTTTATTTTCATGAATTGTTTGTTTTAAAGATGGAATAATATTTCTTAAAAAATCATCATCTCCATGATATGTATAATCTGCTTGAAAAATCGAAGAATCAAAATGATTGATTTCAACCTCAAGTATTTCATTATGCATCATTTGTTTTATAATATCATTTGATACTCTATAAAGTTCATCAATACTACTTAATTCTCTATAAAAACGTGTTGAAACATCACCACAGCATCCATTAATAATCATACAAGGATATTCATAAAGTTCTTGATATTTTTTTCTAATTTGTCCTAGTAAATCTGCTGATAATAAGAAATCACTGCCATTTAATATTGTAGGATGACAAGCTAGAGAAATTAATGAAAAAATATTTATATTAGTTTTAGAATTAATAAAATCCATAACATAGATACTCTTATCTGAATAGCCATTCATTGTATTTCGATTACCATAAAGACCTTGAATATATGTTTTTTTAATCTTTAAAGTTGCATCTGTTAGAGTATGTAAAGCTTCTTCAATACTAGAAATGAATTGTGGGATAAGTTGATCATGTAACTCTTTTTCAACATTTGTTTTTTCAAAAAAAGATTGAAAATAAGCAGGTGCTGAATGTGTATGTATACAGCCAATTATTATATTATTTAAGGGTATATTATATTTCTTTGAAATAGCATTTTTTACTGGGATAATCACACTATTTTCAATAATTAAAGAATCTAATATTGACATAATCATGATTTGATTATCAAAAGATAAAACCGTTGTATTTATTTCAATGGGATCTAAGACTCCTTCTGATTTTTTTTTGCGACTATATCCAGCTATTGTTACACTATGAGTAGGTGTAATATCTTTTTTATTGTATCCTATTTTCATTGTCATCGACCTCCACACATAATATAACACATATTCTCAAAAAAATGAACGATTATTCAAAAAATACTTTTTTCTCTTGCATAACCATTCATTTTATGATACGCTATATTTGCTAAATGAAACCGGTTAACAAAAAAAGACATTCGAAGCGAGAGGAGAAAAATTATGGATACGAATTCAAAAGGATTTATGGCTAAATTTCAAGCAGTATTAGAAAAGTATGTCGTTCCTGTTGCAACAAAGATTTCACAACAAAGACATCTTGCAGCAGTACGTGATGGTTTAACAGTCTTAGTTCCAGTAACAATTATTGGAGGATTTGCAGTATTATTAGCAGCACCACCAGTAAGTGCAAGCATGGAACCAACAAATTTCTTATTTCAATTTTTATGTGCATGGCGTGATTGGGCAGCAGCTAATTCAGCTTTACTTATGACACCTTATAACTTAACAATTGGTTGTATATCAGTTTATGTTGTATTGGGTGTCGCATATCAACTATGTAAAACATATAAAATGGATCCAATTTCAAACTTGATTTCAACATTACTTGTATTCTTATGTATTTCAGGTGTTCCACAAGCATATGTAAGTGGTGAAGCTTCAGTAACAGCTATCCCATTAACAAACTTAGGAGCTGCAGGGATGTTTACAGCTATTATTATTGCATTAGCAGTTATTGAAATTACACATTTATTTATTGCTAAAAAATGGGTTATTAAGTTACCTGATTCTGTACCACCAAATGTTGCAGCACCATTTAACGTATTAATTCCAGGTATTGTGAATTTATTATTATTTATGTTTTTAGATAATATATGTGTTTCAAGTTTAGACACAAATATTCCAGGGCTAGTATATACAATGTTCCAACCATTGATTTCAGCAACAGGATCTTTACCTTCAATTTTATTAATCAATGTATTAATGACAATTTTCTGGTTCTTTGGAATCCATGGGGGTAATATGGTTGGTGTAGTTGTTACACCACTAACAACTTTAGGATTAACTTTAAATGCTGAAGCATATGCAGCAGGTGAAGAATTACCAAGTATTTTTGCGGGAGCAGTTAATGGTGTTTATGGTGGATGGATTTCATATTTTGCAGTTGTTATTGTTATCTTATTATTCTGTAAGTCTTCACAGGCTAAATCAATTGCAAAAATTGCGTCTGTACCATCATTCTTTAATATTAATGAACCATTAATATTCGGTTTACCAACAGTTTTAAATCCATTTACATTAATAACTTTCTTAATTTGTAATAATCTTAACTTTACGATTGTTTATTTATTAATGGATAGTGGGTTCTTAGGAAGATTCTTTGTTCAATTGCCTTTTACAGTGCCAGGACCATTACAAGCATGGTTGGCATCAATGGATGCAAAATCAATTCTTGTTTGGTTAGCTTTATTAGCATTAGATATTGTTATTGCACTACCATTTATTAAAGCATATGATAAACAATTATTAGCATCAGAAAGTGCTGGAGAAATGAGTGCAGAATAATCTGCACTCTCTTTGTTTATCATGAAAGTTATTATTAATGCTGATGATTTTGGTTATACAAAGGCAGTAACTGAAGGAATCGTTGAAGGATATAAAAAAGGAATTGTCAGATCAACTACAGCTTTATGTAATATGGAATATGTTGAATACGGAAAAGATTTAATCAAAGACTTACCGGATCTTGCTGTAGGGGTACATCTTACATTAACTTTAGGTAAATCATTAACACAAAATAAAACATTAACAGATGAAGATGGTAATTTTTATAAACCTGCACAATTAATTCATCATGTTTTTGATATTGAAGAAGTGTATCAAGAGTTTAAAGCTCAAATAGAAAGATATATAGAGATTTTTGGACATCTACCTAGTCATTTAGATAGTCATCATGGTATGCATGATTTTAAAGAAAACTATATTGCGACAAATAGACTCGCTAAAGAATATCAACTACCAGTAAGAAGATATAGTGATTATCTTTTTATAAATGAATTTATAAATGATAATGTTTCAATTGAAGGTTTGATTCAAATACTTGAAAAATATCAAAATCAAGATATTGAAATCATGACTCATCCAGGAAATTGTGATTTAGAGCTTTATCAAAAAAGTTCATATTCATTAGATAGAGTTAAAGAATTATCTATATTATGTAGTCCAGGAATAAAAAAATATATAAAAGATAAAGATATAACAATAACAAACTATATACAAAATTGAGGTGTAAAAATGAAAAAAATAAGAATTGGATCAGGAGCAGGATATGCTGGAGATAGAATTGAACCAGCTATTGATTTAATAGAAAGAGGAAATCTTGATTATATTATTTTTGAATGTTTAGCTGAAAGAACAATTTCTTTAGCACAAAAAGCAAAACAAAAAGATTCTCAGTTAGGATATAATGATTTGTTTGAGTATCGTTTTGGTAAAATCTTAGATGCTTTAAAACAACATTCAGTTAAGGTTGTGACAAATATGGGAGCAGCTAATCCAAAAGCAGCTGCATATAAATGTCAAACCATGGCTCAAGAAAAAGGTTTGAGCCATCTTAAAATTGCTTATGTTGAAGGTGATGATATTGGTGATAAACTCAATAAATATTTTGATTATCAAGTTATCGAAACAGGAAAAACTTTAAATGATATTGATGGAGAGATATTGTCAGCTAATGGTTATATTGGTATTCAAGGAATTGTTGAAGCATTGAATAATGGTGCAGATATCATCATTACAGGTCGAGTGGCTGATCCTTCACTTGCATTAGGACCACTTGTCTATGAATTTAATTGGGCAATGGATGATTATGAAAAACTTGGCAAAGGAACTTGGATTGGACATTTATTAGAGTGCGCAGGACAAGTAACAGGTGGATATTTTGCTGATCCTGGATATAAAGATGTTCCAGAACTTTGGAATCTTGGTTTCCCAATTATTGAAGTTGAAGAAAGTGGCGATGCTATTGTAACAAAATTACCAAATACAGGGGGAATCGTTACTACTGAAACTGTAAAAGAACAAACTTTATATGAAATTCAAAATCCTAAGGAATATTTTACTCCAGATGTTATTGCGGATTTTTCTAAAGTACAGGTACATCAATTAGAAAAAGATGTTGTTCAAATTAGTCATGCAACTGGACATAAAGCAAATGGATATTATAAAACAAGTGTCGGATATCATGATTGCTATATTGGAGAAGGCCAAATCAGTTATGGTGGATTAAATGCACTTGCTAAAGCAAAATTAGCTAAAGAAGTTTTAGAACATCGTTTTGAAATGATTGGATTAAAATATGAAGAAGTGAGATTTGATTTTATAGGAATGAATTCTCTATATAAAGATAGTATTTCTAGCTGTATTAATGAGTATACACCAACAGAAGTCAGATTAAGAGTTGCTGCAAGAGTCAAAGATATCAAACAAGCAGAATTGGTAGGAAATGAAGTCGAAGCATTATATACTAATGGACCATCTGGTGGAGGAGGAGCAGTTAAGAATATTAAAGATATTATCAGCATTGCTTCTATTTTAGTGCCAGTAGAAGATTTTCATATTACAGTAGGATATTTGGAGGTGTAAACATGAAACTAAAAGAAATTGCACATTCAAGAACAGGAGATAAAGGGAATATATCTGTTATATCTGTTATTGCTTATGATGAAAAAGATTATGAATATATTAAAAAAAATGTCACATCAACAAAATTAAAAGAATACTTTAAAGACATTGTTCATGGAACAATCACTAGATATGAAATTGACAGTATTGCAGCTTTGAATTTTGTTATGGAAGATGCATTGGGTGGCGGAGTCACAAGATCTCTTGCTATTGATATGCATGGAAAAACTTTAGGCAGTGCATTATTAGAAATGGAGATTTAAGTATGAATATAAATAAGATAGTTATTGCTGGTGCAGGAACTATGGGATATTCTATGGCACAAATCTTTGCTCAATTTCATTATCAAGTCATGATTTATGATTTTAGTGATAAAGCTATAGAAAATGCTAAAAAACGTATCAGTGAAAATATAGATATATTAATAGATGAAAAAGAAATCACAAGTCAACAAGGTCAAGAGATAATGAGTTATTTATCATATACCACAAGTAAAGATTGTTTTAAAGATTGTGATTTGGTTGTTGAAAACATTATAGAAAATGTAGATATAAAAAAATCATTTTATAAAGACATATCTCAAATTGTCTCTGAGAATTGTATACTTGCTACAAATACATCAGGTATTTCTATTAATGAACTTGCTAGTTCAGTGAATAAACCAGAAAGATTTATTGGGATGCATTGGTTTAATCCTTGTCATTTGATTTTATTAATTGAAATCATAAAGGGAGATAATACGAGAGACGATATCGCACAAACAATCTATCAATTAAGTTTAGATATTCATAAAAAACCAGTTATTGTTCAAAAAGATGTTTTAGGTTTTGCTGCTAATCGTATACAGTTTGCTGTTTTAAGAGAAGCATTATTCCTAGTAGAACAAGGTGTTATATCTAAAGAAGGTATAGATGATGTGATGAAATATGGTCTTGGCTTCAGATATGCTTGTTTAGGTCCTTTGGAAGTTGCAGATCTTGGAGGATTAGATACTTTTTATCATATTAGTGATTATTTGATGCAAGATTTATGTGATAGTCATAAAATACCAAGAAGCTTAAAAGAACATTTTGATAAAGAAGAATACGGTGTAAAAGCTAAAAAAGGTTTTTATGATTATCAAGATGGAAACGATTTAGAAGTTGTACAACAAAGAGATGAAAAACTTCTTAAAGTTTTTGAAGCGTTATATAAATAGAAAACACAATAATAAGAACTTATGCTTTTTTCATCGTATTTTTTCCTTCCTATAAAGATGAAGAAAGCTAACTATATATAAATCGTCCTGGCGTATTGTAATTGATTTATTTAACTGTCGATTATACATATTTTTTTAGTCTGAATTTATGTCTGCCCAGTTTCTGTATCCCGTTTGCTCGATTGCTTTATCGTTGGATACACGAATTTCTAATCCTCGTTTGTTGACTATGGAAAACGGGACATAATCAAGGTGCATATGAACAGTGCCTATTTCATCATGATGAATATACGCCCCGAATACTTTCATTTGAGGATTACTGTCGATAAATTTTTTTAAAAATTCAGTATAGATTTCATTGGAAATATCACCTCTGATAGCATTGCTGATATTTCCAATCGATACTACGAGTTCATGAAATAGCTTTTCCTGTTTTGAGTTTGCTATCTTTGAGTAGTAGTCTTTTATTTTTCGATCGTTACGTTTCTGCTTGGCGTTGTATTTTTTGAGTGATGAATCAAAAAGCATGTGATAGATACTTCGAATATCTTCATCAAGCAGCGTAACATTTAAAAACGTCAGATCATGGTTGACGTTTTTTGTCGTTTCCTTTTGTGTTCGATTGTTGTGTTTTTGATTACCTAAGCCTTTTGTAATCGACATAGAAAATTCCATATTCATTCCTCCTTTATTAATAGTAATTTTTTTATTCTGCAATGAAACGATAAGGTAGAACATCAACGATTCGATTTTAGCATAATGGAATTTATACTAACAATCATCTTCATTTATAATTATAACTCTACAATCCGCACATCTATATGCTGTTAATTGTAGTATATTCCATCCTTTTTTTAAAAGAACTTCATATTCTTTTGGGTGATTTCTCCACATATGGGTTTTTTTGCCTTCCGGAGTCCATGTATAATCCCATTTTGTTAAATAATACAAAGATAAATTGTTACAAGATAGTATTGTTATTTCAAAGAGTATAAAGGTTTCTGGAAGCTCGGAAAATAAAGAAAAGGCGGATGATAAATATCTGAAATCTATTCTTGAGGACTTTTTGAAAAACAGTTTAGAACAGTAGAATGAATTATAAGGAAAGGAGATTTACAGCCTTTCACTTGTGAATTGAAAAAATATTTTCTTGACAAAAGAAACCGTTTACGATAATATTAAGTTGTAAACAGAAGAATTATATAGACTTGTTACTTAATCTATGTTATTAAGGCAAATTCTAGTATGGGTTATATGAAAAATTAACCTGTATTTGAATTTGCTTTTTTCTGTTTTATAAGGTGAAAGGGGTGTTAGCTATGAAATATGAAGATAAACAAATTTTAGTTGTTAAAAGTATTATTAATAATAATATTGTAATTGTTAGGGACTTCAACGGCCGAGAAGTCATAGCAATAGGCAAGGGATTGGGATTTAAAAAACATAAAAATGAGTTTGTTTATCCTCATGAAGTCATGAAAACATACGTTTTAGTTGGTAAGACAGTCAATGGGATGTTTACTTTGTTTGAAGAAGTACCATTCGATGTTATAGAAATAGCCCAAAAAATAATTGATTATGCCTCAAATCAGCTTGGAATCACATTTAATGTGAATTTATTAAGTGGTTTAGCAGATCATATTAACTTTAGTATAATGCAATACAAAAAAGGATTACAGACCTCTAAACTTGTGAATGAGGAAGTCAAAAGATTTTATAAGGAAGAATATCTTATAGGAATATATGCAGTTAATTTAATTAATGAAAAATTTGATATTCAGTTACCAAAAGGTGAAGCAACATCTATTGCTTTTCATTTAATAACTGCTACTGAGAATAAATCGAACCATCAAGCATTAGTAATTATGCAAGGTGTATCAGATATTATTAAAATAGTTGAAAAGCATTTAGGAAGTCAATTGAATGAAGATACATTTATTTATTCAAGGTTTGTCATTCATTTAAAATTCTTTTTAGGAAGTATTCTCAGTAACCAAATTGAAAATATAAATCTTGAACTTAATTCTATTTTTGTTCGGTTAAATACAAAGTATAAAGAAGTTAGAATATGCATTCAAGAAATCACAAAATATATTTTAGAGCATTTTCATTATCATTGTAGAGATGAAGATTGCATTTATTTAATGATTCATATCGTAAGACTATATGAAAGAAAAGGCTATAAGGAGGATTAGCAAATGAGTAGAATTAATTACGATGAATTAGCATCAAATATTATAAAAAATATTGGCGGTGAAGAAAATGTAAAAATGGTGACACATTGTGTAACAAGATTACGTTTTTATTTGAAAAATATAGATACTGCAAAAGATGAAGAAATTAAACAATTACCAGGTGTTTTAGGAGTTGTGTTTGGAAATGGGCAATATCAAGTGATTTTAGGAGAACATTTATTTCCGGTTTTTGATGCAATTATAACAAAATATGCTATAGAAACTGAAGAGCCAATTAATGAGAATCTTGATGGTGATCTTATAAATGAAAAAAGAAATTTAAAATATTACTTTGAAAAAGTGATTACTTTTATGTCACAAGCATTGACACCATTTATCACAGTGGTTTATGGTGCTGGGATGTTAAGAGTTGTATTATCTTTAATATCGTTTTTTGCTCCTGAAGTGGACAAAAGTTCAACATATCAATTATTTAATTATATGGCATTAACTCCATTTTATTTTATGCCTATATTAGTTGCATATGGAACTTCAAAAGTCTTAAAATCAAACCCAGCATTTGCTATTGCTATGGCAGCTTCATTATTGTATCCAGATTTTAATTCTTTGATGGCAGCAGGTGAGCCGATTTCAATGTTTAGTATACCTGTTCATTTAGGAACATATGGAAATACTTTATTGCCAGGTATTTTTGCAGCAATTTTGTGTGCATATCTTGAAAAGTGGTTTTATCGTATTATTCCCGGTATGCTAAAATCTGTATTTGCACCATTGTGTATATTTTTGGTTGGTTTTCCAATTACAGTTCTTGTGTTAGGACCAGCTGGTTCAGTGGTTGGATCTTGGATTGTTACTGGAATTGTATGGTTACAAGCACATGCCGGTGGTATGGCTCCTGGTATTATTGCTGCAACTCACCCATTCCTGGTTATGATGGGAGTTAATATGTTAATGGTAGGACCAATGACAGAGTTATTGGCACGTGTTGGTTTTGACAGTGTATTTAGACCAGGTTGGATCATTCATAACGTTGCTGAAGGTGGAGCATGTATGGCAGTTGCTTTAAGAACAAAAAATAGTGACTTGCGTACAACTGCAATTTCTGCAGGTGTAGGAGCATTTTTGTCAGGGGTAAGTGAGCCGGCATTATACGGTATTAATTTACGATTAAAGAAACCAATGATTGGGTTAGTTTTAGGTGGATTTGTAGGTGGTAGTGTCGCAGGTATTATGGGTGCAAAAGCATTCTCTATGGGATATTCAAGCGTATTGGGAGTTGTTATTTTTGAACAAACAATTTTTGCTATTATTGCTGGAATTGCAGCAGCATTTCTTGTTTCATTCTTTATCACACTTGTCTTATATAACGGTAAAGAGAAAGGTGAGTAAATGATGTTCTGTTTTCAAAGAAAAAAAGAATATTTTCCTAATCATAGCATTGCTGCTGTGACTACTGGGCAACTCATTCCTTTAAGTGAGGTTAAAGATCAGGTTTTTTCACAAAGAATGATGGGAGATGGTATAGCAATTATTCCAGATGGTGATTATATTGTTGCTCCATGTGATGGTGTAATAAAAATGATTTATCCTACTTTGCATGCATTTGGAATTGAAAATAATGATGGATTGGAAATACTTGTTCATATTGGAATAGATACCGTTAACTTAAAAGGACAAGGATTTAAAAAATATGTTAAAGAGGGACAAAGAGTCTCATTAGGGGATAAAGTCATATCTGTTAATAATTATCAGTTAAAAAATAATGGTATAGATTTAACTACAATGATGTTATTTCCAAACAATAAGTTTCCTTTAAAGTTTGTTTGTAAAGGTAAAGTAAAAAAAGCAAAGACAATAGTAGCAATGTATGAAGTAAAAGAGAAAAGAGGGTAAAAAAGATGAGTAAAAGATTAAATAAAAAAGTTCCAACTGGCTTTCCAAATCATTTCTTATGGGGAGGAGCAGTGGCTGCTAACCAATGCGAAGGTGCATATTTAACTGACGGGAAACAAATGTCAACTGCAGATATAAAAGCAAGAGGTTTTTTTGGTGGAATAAGACGTGATGCTGATTATTATCCAACACATAATGCAATTGATTTTTATCACACATACAGAGAGGATTTAAAATTAATGTCTGATGCCAATTTCAACATTTTTAGAACGTCGATCAACTGGACTCGTATTTATCCAACTGGTGTTGAAAATGAACCAAATATGAAAGGGATTGAATTTTATAAAGATATGTTTGAATATTGTCATCAATTAGGAATGAAAGTCATGGTAACAATCTCTCATTATGAAACACCATTATACCTAGTTGATAATTATGGGGGGTGGGACAATCGTATATTTATCGATTTTTATATGAAGTTTGTAAGAACAATTGTAAATTATTTAGGTGATGTTGTTGATTATTGGTTAACTTTTAATGAAATAGGAAATGCTGCAGTTAAGCCAATTTGCTGGGATGCTGCTTGTATTCATCCTGATAGCCAAAATTTACTTCAAAGAATGTATCAAGCGGCACATCATCAATTTGTTGCTAGTGCTTTGGCTGTTAAATATATTCATGAGCATGCATCAAAAGCGCAAGTAGGAGCTATGATTGCATATAAAACCGTTTATCCATATACTTGCAAGCCTGAAGATGTTATTGCGGCAGAAAAGGAAAAAAGAAAAGAATTTTTCTTCTCAGATGTTCAGGTGAGAGGTCATTATCCAGATTACATATGGAAATATTTTGAAGAAAATAATATTACAATACAATTTGAAGAAGGTGATGAAGAAATCATAGCATCATATCCAGTAGATTTCATTACATTTAGTTATTATAGAAGCAGAGTTGTATCGGCGGAAGAAACAGAAGCTGCAGAAAAGATTATTGATACCAATACATTAGAAGGTATTGAGAATCCTTATCTTCCAAAAACGGATTGGGGCTGGACAATTGATCCAGATGGTTTGATGTTAGCACTTCAGGAATTAGCAGATCGATATGAAAAACCACTGTTCATTTCAGAAAATGGATTGGGTGCAATTGATACTGTTGGAGAAAATCATACAATTAATGATATATATCGTATTCAATACATGAAGGGCCATATCGAAGCTATGAAACGTGCTATTGAAAATGGTGTAAATTTATTTGGATATACAATGTGGGGACCAATTGACATTGTGTCAAATGGGACTGGACAAATGTCTAAACGTTATGGAATCATTTATGTA
Organism: Erysipelatoclostridium sp. MSK.23.31; assembly: GCF_019125875.1. Lineage (NCBI taxonomy): Bacteria > Bacillati > Bacillota > Erysipelotrichia > Erysipelotrichales > Coprobacillaceae > Thomasclavelia > Erysipelatoclostridium sp. MSK.23.31. Next base: position 19,022 of record NZ_JAHOCB010000034.1, read on the forward strand.
GATTTAGACGATAATGGACATGGAACAGGAAAACGTTACAAAAAGAGAAGTTATGATTGGTATAAGAAAGTGATTGCTTCAAATGGTGAAGAATTAAGTATAGAAAAATAAACCATTACTAAATATCCTGGTCAAATTGACTAGGATATTTTTAAATGCAATTCATTCTAAAGGAGAAAATAACATTTAGTTAAGTTATAGAATTTGTACGTAAATTTTTGGAAATATTAGTATAAAGAAGTCAAGTGATAAGCTAGGTATTTCAGAAGAAAAAATTAAACAATATGAAAATAATATAATTTTTCTATTAATCGAGGACACTTTCAGACATAAAAAATGTTTAGTAAGTTCAGTGGTCTTGAAAGAATCGTATACTTTTAGATTTATATATTGAATCATGGAAAGGGTTAGAGGGGAATATTTCACATTAGAAAATTCATGAAGTTCCTTTGTGAAATGTATAATTGCACTATCTCTGACTGCTAGAATCTGGGCTAAGTTTTTTTGTGATTCTACTTTTCTTATATAAAAATCTCTAAGTCTTATTGTATCAATTATATCTTTTCCAACATGTATTGCCAAGGAATAGAATTTTCTAAGTACTATAATAGTATAAGATAATAAAGTAAATTGTCTTTCAAGAAATATTTGTGCCGCCCAATGAAATGTGGGGAATGGAGGAAATGATTAATAATATGAATTTTAGTGAAATTGTTAATGACTATTTCCTGGCAAAAGAGAGAATTGTAGTAATAATTGACAATCAAGCTAGTATCTATAACTCATATTCCGTAACATCGGAAAATGTTATAGTGTATTTTTTAGAGAAAATAAATCAATTGAAAAATTTTGAAGAAAAAGATATAATTATAAGAGAAAAATAAAAAAATATATGATTTTAAGCGGATATTGCAAAACACAAAAGTGTATGCTATAATATCCGGTGTAGTAGAAGTATTTATACATTTGTATATTGGTACTATAAATAGCAATAATAATTAGTAATTTAAATTATTGAGTGTGATTTTAGAAGATTTTAAATAAAACACAGATTCCAGTTGCCGGCACCATAATTTTATTTCAATAACTTTATCTGATTATTTAGAAAAGTTATGAATGTCTATATATGAAGCGATAAACTGTATTCAATTTGTCGCTTTTTCGTTTTATCATATTTTAAAAGAAAGCAGAAAATTAATAAATGTAATATAAAGTTGTAATCGATTTTATAAATTCAAACATTTAATTATAGATTGATTTTTTAATTACATGAAGAATATGTGAAGAAGTAGATTATGATTATTATATATATCTAATTTTATTTGATGATGAAATTAAGAATATTATACAGGATTTTAAAATAAATGATGGTTCTACGTATACAGATGCAAGTTCTTTGACAGAGGGAATGATGGACTAAAGAATTAACAACTATAGAAAAAGCTTTTAGGTTTGATTAGATAAAATGTGTATATGCTCAAATTTTACTAGAATATCATCTGATTAAAAATGATATTTCAAGATATATAAATATTTTATGTACATTAGCTGATTTTAAATGTATACGATAATTTAAAAATTAATAATATCATTGATAGTTATCATATATTATTGACAATAGGTTAAATAATTGTTATTATATTGGTGTAAAATTGAACAGAAGGATTGTAACTCTTTGAGGCATGACCTATTATTTAGGATAATGAATCAAAGAGTTTTTTTGTATAAAAGGAGGAGTTAATATGTTTAAATTTATGAATAAACAAGATGGAGGAATTGTTTCACCAATAGATGGAAAATGTATAAATATAGAGGATGTTCCAGATAAAGTATTTTCAACAAGAATGATGGGTGATGGCTTTGCAATTATTCCATCAGATAATATTGTTGTTTCACCTGTTGATGGAATAATTGTTATGATACCAAATAGTAAACATGCATTTGGAATTAAAACTAGAAGTGGGGTTGAAATATTAGTACACGTTGGTTTGGATACTGTAAACTTAAAAGGTAGAGGATTTGAGATATTTGTCAAAGTTGGCGATAAGGTAAAGAAGAATATGCCTATATTAAAATTTGATGATAATATTATGGATGAAATGAATATAGATAAAACAACTATGGTTATATTTACAGCAGGTTATAATCAAAGTATAAAATTAGAATGTTATGATAGGGAAGTTCATAGAGGAGATACTTTGATTAAATAGAAGGAGGAATACTTCGTGAAAGTCATCAAAAAAATAAATAATAATATAGCAATTGCAGTTGATGGGGAAAACAATGAAGTTATTGTATTTGCTAAAGGAATTGGATATGGAAATATTCCCTATGAAATAAAAGATCTCTCTGTTATTGAGCGAACCTTCTATGATGTTGACAATAGATATTATGGTCTACTTAAGGAAATACCAAATAACATTTTTAACTTAGTTACAAAAATGGTGGATGTTGCAAAAAAGAATATTGAAGATGAATTAAGTCCTAATTTAGTGTTTATTTTAGCTGATCATATTAATTTTGCTGTTATTAGGGAGAAAAATGGTATGGATATTTCGTTACCATATTCTTATGAATTAGAGTATGAATATCCACTATTAACAAAAATATCAAAGTGGATGGTAAAAAAAACTAATGAGGAATTAGATACTCATTTACCAAAAGGTGAAGTTACAAGTATAACTATGCATTTTATTAATGCACTTGAAGGTACAAATACGAAAATGCATGAAGGTAATATTGAAAATAAGATATCAAAGGTTATCTTTAATGTTACTAACATAGTAGAAAAACATTTTAATTTTAATATAGACAAGAAGAGTTTTAATTACTTTAGGTTTAAAAATCATCTAAAATATTTTGTTCAAAGAAAAGAAGCTAGAGAAATGTTCACAGATAACAATCGTGAATTATATGAGAGCATGATAGAAAAGTATCCAGATACCTATGATTGTATCAGTAAGATAGATAACTATTTTTATCAGGAATATAAAGAAAAATGTACGACCGAGGAACTATTATATTTATTAGTCCATGTTAATAGATTGTATATAAAAGAGGATTGTCACCGAAAGGGCATCACCCCAGAAAAGTAATACTTTGATGGGGTTTTATTTTACTCATTACATTATTTGGCGCGCAAGATAATGTTTTGTATATAAAAAGGAGGAGAAAAAATGGCAAAGAAATATGAAAAACTTGCTAAAACGATTTTAGATTCAATCGGTGGAAAAGAAAATATTACATATTTTCAACATTGTACAACCAGATTGCGTTTTAATTTAAAGGACAGGAGTATTGTGAAGATATCTGATATAGAAAATGTAGATCAGGTATTAGGAAGTCAATGGTCCAATGATGAATTGCAGATCATTATTGGACCCGCAGTTGCTGATGCTTATGCGGAAATTTGTGAGTTTGGCAATCTCCAAAGAGAAGAAGCAATTGATGAAGATCTTGATGGAAATGCAGAAAAGAAAAAAGTCGCTTTAAAATCTGTACTTATGGGAATTATGGATGGGATATCAGGATGTATCACGCCGATTATTCCAATGATGATTGGTGGAGGAATGATCAAAGTATTCTATATGCTTGCGAATATGGTAGGAATCTTGCCTGAAACAAGCTCAACATATCAAATTTTATATTGGTTGGGGGATGCTTTTATCTATTTCTTTCCCGTTTTTTTAGGCGCAACAGCTGCTAAAAAATTTGGAGCAAACCAAGGTGTAGGAATGTTGTTAGGTGCATTGCTTATTTATCCAAGTTTTATTGCAATGGCAACTGAAGGAGCTGCTATGTCAATTTTTGGATTACCGGTTTATGTTGCAAATTATTCAACTACCGTTATTCCAATTATTTTAACTGTTTATATTTTAAGTAAAGTTGAGAAACTAATTAATCGATATTGTCCAGATATTTTAAAATCATTTGTTGTCCCTACAGGTTCTTTATTAGTCATGTTACCAATTATGTTAGTAGTAACGGCACCGTTGGGATACTATATTGGAACTTATGTGGCAGAAGCGGTTATTTGGATTTATGAAACAATTGGTTTCTTAGGGGTTTCTATTTTGTGTGCATTGTTACCTTTAATGGTTATGACTGGTATGCATACAATGATGACACCATATTGGACTTCGGCCTTCGCCTCTTTAGGATATGATCCTTTCTTTTTACCAGCTATGATTCTTTCTAATATGAATCAATTTGCAGCGACTTTAGCAGTATCATTAAAAGCTAAGACAAAAAAAGTAAAATCTACTGCCATGTCGTGTGCGGTTACTGCAATTGTTGGTGGGGTAACAGAACCGGCTATGTTCGGGATTACTTTTAAGTATAAAAAACCATTGTATGCAGCGATGATTGGAAATGCAGCTGGAGGATTAATTGCTGGACTATTAAAAGTTGCCTGTTATGCATTTCCAGGATCAGGAGGTATGTTTGCAGTAGTTACTTTTGCGGGTCCAGGAAATAATTTGATATTCTTTTTAATTGCTGCATTGGTAGGAATGATTATTACATTTATATTAACTTATATTTTAGGAATAGATGAGAAAGAGGTGTAGGGAGTGGCTTTTCCAAAGAATTTTTTATGGGGTGGCGCAACGGCTGCTAATCAATTTGAAGGTGGTTGGAATGAAGATGGTAAATTAGATTCAACTGCTGATCACTTTACATTAGGCTCAAGAACAGAGCCAAGGTTATTCACTGAAAAAATAGATGAGGATAAATATTTTTATCCATCACATAAGGCGAGTGATTTCTACCATCGTTATCAAGAAGATATTGCTTTACTGGGTGAAATGGGATTTAAGGTTTATAGAATGTCAATTAATTGGAGCCGTATTTTCCCGCATGGTGATGATGAGGAACCAAATCAAAAGGGAATTGAATTTTATAGGAATGTATTTTTAGAATTGAAAAAGTATAATATTGAACCACTTGTGACAATTTCACATTATGAAATGCCTTATCATTTAGCAGAAAAATATGATGGCTGGTATGCACGTGAAACAATAGATTTTTATTTAAAATATTGTCAAACACTTTTCAATGAATACAAAGGACTTGTTAAATATTGGCTAACGTTTAATGAAATTAATAGTTTGATTCTTGGAGGTAATGGATATTTCTCTGGTGGAATTCTTTCGTCATCAAAAAAGGACATGGGAGCTGGCGTTATTGAAGATTTAGATACGTTATCAACAGTAGAACAACATAATGATATTGTGAAACAATATCAAGCATTACATCATCAACTTGTTGCTAGTGCATTGGCGACCAGAATGGCTCATGAAATTAGTGGTGAATACCAAATAGGATGCATGATTGCTGGAATTACACAATATCCATATTCTTGTCGACCTGAAGATATGTTATTAGTACAGAAAGAACGTAGAAATATTTTCTATTATTGTCCTGATATTCAAATAAATGGAGCATATCCTCGCTATGCACATCGTTATTTGAAGGAAAACGATATTCATATCAACTTTGGGGAGAATGACGAAGATATTTTAAAAAGCGGAACAGTTGATTTCTTTACCTTTTCATATTATTCAACTGGTTGTGTAACAACAGATAAAAATTTAGAAAAAACAAATGGTAATTTAATATTTGGAGTTGCTAATCCATATCTAGAAAAGAGTCAGTGGGGTTGGCAGATTGATCCTTTGGGGTTACGTTATTTTTTAAATGAAATATACGACCGTTATCATATTCCTATTATGGTTGTTGAAAATGGATTAGGACAAGATGATAAATTAGAAATAGATAAAACGGTTCATGATGATTATCGTATTGAATATATGAAACAACATATTCAGGCCATGTCTGAAGCTGTTGATGATGGTGTTGAACTTGTTGGTTATACACCATGGGGATGTATTGATTTAGTGGCTGCATCTACTGGCGAGATGATTAAAAGATATGGTTTTGTTTATGTTGATGTAGATAATTTGGGGAATGGAACATATAATAGATATAAAAAAGATTCATTTTACTGGTATAAAAAAGTAATTGCTTCAAACGGAAGAAAATTAGATTAAGTTAATATTCTGTTTATTCATTTATAAAGTTCATTGATTCTTTAAATTGGAATTAACCATAAAAAAAGATGAACAAAAGTTCATCTTAGTGTTTCAAATGGTGACCCGCAGGCGATTCGAACGCCTGACCCTCTGATTAAAAGTCAGATGCTCTACCGGCTGAGCTAGCGGGTCATAGACACTTAACAGTGCCATATAAAAATAACATAGTTTTGAAATAATGTAAAGCTATTTTGGGAAAAAATAAATTAATTTAGCAATGTTTTTCTTATAATGATGAAAATTGTTATAATTATTCAGCATAAAGAGAACATGAATTAGTAAAAGAACTAGCTGATATAATAAATAGTCCTAAAGATTTTGATCTTTAGGACTTCTTTTTGCTTGGGCGGGAAGGTCATATATTTTTCGTAGCTCTGAGATCGTTTGATAGATTTTAGGTTTATAAGTTTTTAAAGCATTTTTTTGATAATATAGAGAAGCAATTTTTTGATATAAATCATAATTATATTTTTTTATACAATTAAGGAAATAGGGTTTAGTTTGCCCTCGTAAATAGAGAGTACCGGGTAACACATAATCAGCGTTTACTTTTTTTGCCATTTTATATAATCCATTTAAGTTTCCGGGTTGATCAGTGAGATAAGGGATAATTGGCATAATGTGAATACCAGCATGAGCTTTAGTTTCCTTTTTGATTTGGTCAATTACTTTAAATCGTTCAATAATGGGTGAACTTCCTGGTTCGATGATTTTACGTAAGTCATCATCAACAGTAATAATAGTACAAGCAATATTAACATAGGTTATTTTTGATAATTCATTGATTAGTTCAATATCACGAAGGATTAATGATGATTTGGTAGAAATAATAATAGGTGTTTTATACTTAATCATTAATTTTAAAATTTCTGGCATTATTTGTAATTGTTCTTCTAAAGGCTGATAACTATCACAAACACCCCCAATATTAACTAATTCGTGTTTCCATTTAGGTGATGATAATTCTTTTTCTAAACAAGATAAAATATTCTCTTTATAATAGATCGTGCCAAAATAATCATTGTTGTCAAGGTATTTATGACTGTAAATGGCATAACAATAAATACAACCATGTTGACAGCCGCGATAGATATTTAAATCCCACTTAAAGGGAAATCGCCCACTAACTTTATTTAAGGCGCTTTTAGATTCTAATGGTTGATATTTCATTTTATCACCTTCTGATTTAATCATAACATATTGCTTGAAATATGTATGTAAAGAATCGTTGTTGGGAATATTAATTCTACATAATTCTAATAATTGTTATGATTAAATAAAAATAAAAAGGATGAATGGTGATGAAGACTAAATATGTGCTAGTATTGATGGCAATGATGTTTGTTATTAGAGGCTGTAGGGAAGAGGTAACAAAGGAAGTAGGAGATACAACGATTAATATTGCAGAACTAAATGGCAAAAGAGAAATTGATAAAAACGATAAAATATTTGCGAATAATGATCAGGGTAAGCATGATTTATTAATGTTGATGGCTAATAGTGTGGATCATTATAATTTAATTAGTGGAACAATGCTTTCAACGTTAAGCTATCAAGGACAAAAAAGTGAAAGCAAGTATATTTTTCAAGTTAATGTTCCAGAATATCAGTCATATATTTATTTAGTTCCTTCAAAAAATGAAGAAAGCCAAGTAACTTTTAGAGATAGTGAAAGAATGTATTTTTTTGTTGGAGATTTAGTGAGTTTAAATAATAACTTAGATGAATTAATCAATAAGCAAATGATGACAGTTGAGGATGTAAGTAAAGATGATAGCTTATTTAAATATAAAGATTTGACACTTGAGGAAAGGGTTGAAAATATGGATATTAGTCGAGTAGCTAATGATTTGTTTGGCGATGTAGCACCATATTTATTACCTGAAGATATTGCACTCAGACAAATAGGTACTGCTTATAATAATTATGAAATAAAGGGAGAAGAAAAATATCTTAATCGAGATACTTATAGAGTAGAGGGGAAAATAAATGATAGTCTCTATAATAGTGATAGCACTTTTTCTATGTTGGTCGATAAACAAACTGGAATTGTTCTTAAATATACTAGGACTACAAAAGATAGTCTGGTAGAGATGAAGATGGAAGGTATTTCGATTGATGAAATGAATGAAGAGAATATGTATGCTAAATATCTTAGTCAAAAGTAGAATTTTTACTACTTTTTTCTTTTTTGATAAAAAAATAAATTTTTTTCATAAAAAGGGTTGCATCATTCTAGGGATAATGATATTATATTAGGGCACTAAGTTGCTTGAATAGCTCAGTTGGTAGAGCAATCGGCTGTTAACCGATCGGTCGTAGGTTCGAGTCCTACTTCAAGCGCCATGGCCTGTTGGAGAAACGGTTAACTCACATGCCTTTCACGCATGCATTCACGGGTTCGAATCCCGTACAGGTCACCATTATGGAGGTTTAGCTCAGTTGGGAGAGCATCTGCCTTACAAGCAGAGGGTCAGCGGTTCGAGCCCGTTAACCTCCACCATTTAAATTGTTATAAGCCGGCTTAGCTCAATTGGTAGAGCAACTGACTTGTAATCAGTAGGTTGAGGGTTCAAGTCCTTTAGCCGGCACCATTAAATATGCGGGTGTGGCGGAACTGGCAGACGCACTAGACTTAGGATCTAGCGCCTTCGGCGTGCAGGTTCGATTCCTGTCACCCGCACCATTATTTATAAAATTTACTCAAGTGGGTAAGTTATCGTTCGATAGCTTACCCACTTTTTTTCGTTTTTAAATGATATTTCAAGGAGGTGAGATAAAATGATAGTCGATACTAAAAAAAGCGATACGGTGGAAGAAAACAACCGTAGAGCAGAGCGTTTGTTTGAATTGATGAAAGTTAATCTTATTCCGTGGATACGGGATCTGTTAAAAGAAAATGAAATGCAGCCCAGCGACATTGAAAAAATGTTTGATAAAAAGAAAAGGATGATTTCTAATGCTATGAGAGGTGATTATCAGCCGTCAATTCAGTTTTATATAAAAATGGGAATAGTTTTAGATAAATCTCCAGGAGAGGTTCTTGACAGTGTTATCCTTTACGAACAAAAAAATAATATAAAAAAGAAAAAAACTTAAATTAATAATAACTCTGTTTGGCGACAAGGGCTATTAATTTAAGTTTAAGCAAAAACACGAATACCCGGATTGTATCAAATTTCAAAATAGAAACCGTTAGAAACCGTTAGAAACCGTTAGAAACCGTTAGAAACCGTTAGAAACCATTCAATCAACACAACCGTATAACCTGTATAACAAACTGTGTGGCAAACCGTGTTTTGTAAAAAAAATGTATTTAATTAATACAAGATGATTATAGCAAGATTAATAGACTATTTCAATGATTTCAGTACTGAAAATACGATCTGAAATAAAAAAAAACATTAAAGCAGAGCTTTAATGTCTATTTAGGAGGATAACGAGCAGATGATTACCAATAACACTTACGTGTCTTACGATACATGCGGTTCCAGAGATGATATCAACAGCTGGCTTAACACCGGTCATGATATCTTCAGCAACCGTTCAGACTACAAGACGGTGATAGCACATCAGTGTGATTATAAGGACATGCATTCTTATACCTATGGCAGAAAGAAGAATAAAAAGGTTTACTCTAACATCTATGCCCATCAGATGGAGGTTATGATTCCAGTTGCTATGACGGATTCACTTAAACATGATTTTATCAAAAAATTCATGTGTGCAGTAAATCCGCTTTACAAACTGAACAGTTTTCTGTACTGCTATAAATTTATCACTAAAGGTAAAGGAAGTTATATTAGTGTCCTATGTTTTACAAGAAAGTATTTCAAAAGACAGCGGTTAATGACTGTTACCTATGAAAAGGATTATATTTACAGCAGTAAGACAAAAAGGCTGTGTAAAAAAGATGATCCGGATGCAGTACTTGTTCATAAGAAAGGTGATATAAAAAAAGATGAAAACGGCTCTCCTGTAAAAGAAACTTTCTTTGTTTCTAAAACAGAGCAGGAAATATTTAAATATACTTCTTTTATCCGATTTCATAAGCGTCTTTTAAAAAATGCCGAATATGCAGCTATGCTGTTAGACCGGGATTTCTGGAATAAAAAAATAAAATATTTTTCACGGATAACAATAAAAAAATCTGGTTTTAAAAATAAAGAAAAGATACATATAAAAAATCAGCTGATAATCAGGCTGAATTCCCGTATTAATTCTATGCAGACTGCATTACAGGAAGGCAGGTACTGGAACAATTCTCTGCATATTGACAAAGCCTTTCATAAGATGATTCATCGTATTAACGGTCTGTTGTATCTAACAAGATGGACCGACCCGGTGAGTGGCAGTTCGATCTATCTCGGAACAAAACAGTCTGTCACATGTTTAAAAGACAATATTTCTTTAATAGAGGAGCATATAGAACAGCTTCTAACGCAGTGGTGGGCTGATGAGGTATACAGCGATGATGATTTTACAGCTGTTCAATATATGAAGCATGAAGCTGATTCGGTTATATCTTTAATTGAAACCGATAAATACTGGAAAGATTTCAACAACAATAAGTGGAGCAAGAACCGTTACAGCTATGAGGAGGCTCTTGAGTATTCAAGAACTCTTGTAAACTGCAGGAACTGCATCAACTGCCTTGACTGCCGAAACTGTAAAAACTGCACTGACTGCATAGACTGCAGCTGCTGCACTGGATGCTGTAACTGTTTTGGATGTGTTTTCTGTATCAGGGCAACTGATCAGCACCATTATATGGAGAAACCTTCAAATAATGGATACTGGGACGACAGCTTAATAAATACATATCTAAATTTGAAAGAAAGAGAGGCGGCTTAAATGAAAAAACTGCAATGCTATGTTGCATCAAGTTTTGATGAACTGAACAAAAAATGTGGATATGGAGTAATTATGAAAGAAGAATGCAGACCAATTGATATTATAAGCGGTTTTACAGAAGAATCATGGCAGATAAAGAGCTATCAGGTTGGAGGATATCTGATAGGGGTTTTGAAAGGAATTCAATATGCGATAGATAATAATTATGATGAAGTTACGATTTTTTACAACTTTGAGGGAGCAGACAAGTATACAAAAATAAGAAACAGTGAAGGATTATCGGATGTGGTAAAAACATATCTTTCAGGTTTTAAAAATCTGGAACAGAAGATTGATATAAAGTTTGAAAAGGCTAATATGAACCTGTTTATTCCAAGAACAAATTTACAGCGAGCATATAAGATATCCAGAAAAGCAACGCAGGAAGAATTTGATGAATTCCATATTCTAAACAAGAAAAATTTCAAGCCTTAAAATAGGATGTTTCTATAACGGAATAGATAAATATACTGTACAGAATATTAAAAAAACAGAAAAGGTGAAATGTCTCAATTGGTACAAATTAGATTATAAGAGCATTAACATACAAAAATCATATTATATCGTTAGAATAACTGACACAATGATTAGAGTTTACTGGAGAGGGGTAATGATCGATGCTAAATGATAATGACAAATCTAATAACTGCAAAAGAAAAGTAAATATAAAACTATCTATTGAAAATGTTAAAGTTGTTTTAAACAGAGTAAGTGAGCTGATGCTCGATCATGCCTATTCAGTAGGTGCAAATATTTCATCATTTTCTGCCTCTGTAATAAGGATGTCTGACGGCAGTTTAGAAAGCGGTGATTATAAGTTTATTAAAAGTGTATGCAAGTCAAATAGTAACGAAGATTATATATGCAGAATTCTTGAAGCTGTAAATATGTTGAAAAATGAAAAACAGAAAAATGTAATTATTCTTCGCTATTTCTATAACGCTACATTTAATGAGATACGTTATGGTTATTATGATCCAGTAGATGATGTTGAGTTTGAACCTATCTGGCAGGTATATAAGCTTCGTGATAATGCGTTGGCAGAGCTTATTTATCTGATTGATGACGTACTGGTCTATGAAGATGAAAATATAAGGAGCAAGAACACAAAAACTGTAAAAGAAAGTAAAAGTAAAGAGCGAATCCCAGTTAACTATGTGGCTAAGAATGGAATGCACGGGACTATACGTTTAAAAGATTATGAAGATTTTTTAAACTGGTCAAAGCGTATGAAGATATTCAAAGAAGTAGAATTGACTGATGAAACTATTAAGAATGTCAAAGCAGTGTTCGGGGTAAAGGGTGCCACGTAGATGTTTAACATCAGATATTCGAATTTCATTTTGTAAAATGAGTTGATCTTATTAATTTATGAACATTTTTGCTATTGAGAGTAATATGAAAAATCGATATTTAATAAAAGAAAAAAGGAGAATAGAGAGATGAAAGTTATAAGTATTATCAATGAAAAGGGCGGGGTTGGAAAAACTACTGCATCAGTAAATATAAGTTACGGGTTAGTGGAAAGATTAATGAACGACGGAAAAAGAATTTTGTTAATCGATGCAGATGCGCAGGGCAATGCTACTAAATTTTTTCTGCCGGAGTTTAAATCAATTACACTAGAAGAGTTTAATATGCTGGAGGTACCGGAAAACTGCGATATTAGAAGTTCAACTAAGTTTATAAAAAATTCACTAATTAGTATGCTTGGCGAAAGAAATGATTTAAATAAACTTCTGCTTGAGGGCAAAGGGGTTATTAGGGAGTGTATTCATCAAACACAGTATCAGCAGTTGGATATTATTCCTTCAATCGGTACTGAACTTATTGCTACAGACAAGTTGCTTGGCGCATCGACAGGTCAACGGCATGTGATTTTAAAAAGGGCTTTGAGAGAAATTAGAAATGATTATGATATCGTGATTATAGATCATGCACCAACATTTAATAATATTACTGTAAATGGTCTATTCTGTTCGAATGAAATTATAATTCCTCTTAAACCAGGTGGATTTGAATTAAAGGGACTGATTGATACACTTGAGGAACTGTTTGATATTGAAGACGATTATGAATGTGAATATAAAATAAGAATATTGATGAATATGATTCCTCGTGGTGTTAGACCCGCTTACATCAGTTTTATCAATAAAATCAGAGAATTCTATGGCGATACTATTTTACAGACAACGGTAGGCTATCAGGATGCAGTTGCGTCAAGATCGACTATGAGCGGTAAATTACTGTATAACAGTAAAACTGGTGTTGGTGAGGATTATCGTAATCTTGTAGATGAATTAATTAAAGAGTTTGATAATGAAATTTAAATCCTGGTAAATTTACCAGGATTATGAGGAGGAGTAAAGGTATGGCACTTACAAATTTAATCAATGCCGATAAAGTTAGCAAGATGAATAAGAAACCTGTAGGACTAAAAACTATTGATATTGATGATATAGAAGTGAATCGGCATAATCAGTTTGATATTAATGGAATTGATGAGCTTAAATCATCAATCCTGGAATATGGATTAAGGAAACCGTTGGATGTTTATAAAATAGGTGATAGATACAGGATAAGTGATGGTGAACGTAGGTATACAGCACTTAAGGAATTAGTTGATGAGGGAAAGATAGAACCGGAAGTATACTGTATCATTTATGAAGCACCGGAAAGCGAATTAAATGATCGTTTGCGTTTGATTTTAGGGAATGGAACAAGAATAATGTCGGAACTAGATAAAATAAAAATTGTTGCTGAACTGTTAGATATATATAAACAATTGGATCCTAAACCTAAAGGTAATAAAAGAGACTGGATTGCACCTTTTATTGGTGCAAAATCTGGTAAAACGGTACAAAAATATATAAATGCAATTGAAAAGAAAGAAGAATGTATCGATATAGGAATGTATGATGAAGATAAAAAAGATAGCTGTAAAAATAAAGAGTATGGATTAAGTGAACTCTTTTCAGATTACAATAAGCTGTTAAAGCAGATCGATAAGATTAATAAAAAAGTTGAGAATACTTCTATATATCATAAAAAGATTGCAGAATCTGATGATAGGGATATTACTGTCGAAGATTCTCTAATAAATATTCATAATGTGATTGGTAAATTTAGTAGATGTATTCAAATATCAATTGAGATAGATGAACAAAATAATGATGAAAATGTTTTAGATGGTCAGATGAGCATAGATGAAATATGAGTATAAAGCAATTACAACGCTGGTAAATTTACCAGCGTTGGCAAAGGAGGGGTAATATGGGGGATTTGGTGCTTAGAGATGAGGATGATTTTTTTAAATTATCATTTTTAAAAAGATTTTTACTTGGAACAAATGGAATTATTGCAGGCGGTTGTTTCAAAAATATTTTTAATGGAGAGCGTGTCAAGGATATAGATATATTCTTTAGAGATAAAAGAGACCTTAATGATGACAACAAAAAGTATCAAGATAATTCTGATTTTACCTTATTAAAGAATTTTATGATCGTATGAAACACGATTATAAAAATGTTGAATATTTTGAAATTATTTTTGATTAATTTAATTGAGATGAAATGGAACGAAGAAAAACGACAAGCCTGGCTGGAAAAAAACAGCAATAAAATAGATAAAGCATTTAATGCTGCTATGGTTGTTTATCATGTTAGTGAACTCTATGATGAGGCTGAATAAAAAGAGGAATTGAAATGAATAAAATCGAGAAACTTAGAACTGAACTGGAAAAATATGAAGAAAAATATGCATTATTAATAAAAGAGCATATTCAAGAGGAAATTAACAAAATTGATTCAGACATTGAAATAAGCATATACAGCAATGATATAGATCGTATATATGTCACATATAAAGAGTTTAAATTTGAATTCACGTATTATTATTCAATAACAAGCAGGAAATTGTGTTTTCGTGGTTATGGAAAAACCAATACTTATGGTTATTCTTATGACAGATATACAAGAGAAGAACAGAAGGAACGTGAGAGAGCATATGGTTATGTGCGTCCGATATTAAAAAGTGTTTTAGAAGATAGTTAGGAAAAGAGGTGGAATGAAAATGTATGTAATCAAATATGATAGTGATATTTATGCAGGAACATATAGTGATATGGACGGCACATATCTTTATCCAAACAGCTATTTTAATATGCAAAAACCAAAAGTTTTTAAAACACTAAAAGGCGCAGAAAAGCATCTTAATAATTTAAAAAATAAAGTTGTTTTTAGAAAAAATGCTGATGTATACAATTTTAAGATTATTGAATGGTCTGAAAATGATTTAGAATCACATTTGATGTTTATTGGAGTTAAAATACCTAAAAAAATACAAATGATAATTTACAAAACAGTAATAGTCTATCGACAAATAAAAAGTTAGAGAAATATTGGAAAAGAGTTTTTAAACCATTAAATAATTAGGAGATTGAAATTACAAACATTAATGTAGTTAATAATGTTTGTACAATTAATTATTTGATGCCTTATTGCACTAGCAGCGAAGAATATATATTCCAAGCTGACCTAGATCAAGAAGAAGCGATCGATGGATTTTGTAACAAAGTAGAAGAAAAAGCAAATGAAATGATTGTTATGATTAGAGAGTGCAGCAATATAAGAAGGAAGTCTATTTTAGTTAGAGAGGTGGTTAAAAGATGTTAATGAAACAAAAAGAATTAGAACAGCTTATTAAAAAGCATACAATAGCACAAGAAGAAGCTAATTCCCTATATAGTAAAATTATAAATGAAATAGATAATAGAGGTTTAGCAGATAGATTGGATGTTCTATCGTGCTTAAACAATACAGAACCACTTATATGGGAAGAATTAGTATTAAAACTAGTTAAAGGAGAAGATTAATGTTAAGTAAAAAAGGAAGATTACTGTATGCTTTACATACAGTAAAAAAATTATTTAGAGATGCAGGTATTGAAAATGCCAAGGTAGAAGTAGAATTAAAGGATGGAACTGTTGAGACAATTGACTGTATAGAAGAAATAGAATTATTTATTACGGATTACATAAATGAAGATAATAATTTTATTCCATCTGAAGAAGATTAGATTGAGGTGTTCTATATGGGAAGATTTTATAAAGCTTCAAGCGGACGCATCCTATGCATTGAAAATGATGAGAAATTAACACAGGAAGAAGTTGATCGTGCTGATGAACTACAACAAATTGCATTTCCAGATGAATGGAAAGATCAAAATCCTAATGATAAAAAAGAGGACTAGACTTGATCTTGTTTATGCAATGGGGGATAAATTTAAATGATAAAGGAAAAAGAATTGTTAAAGGATATTAATAGCTATATAGATCAATATAGGAGCGAATTGGCTAAACAGCAGGCAAAAAGCATTTTGGATAATCTATCTTTTATTTATTATAAAACAAAAAGTCTAATAATAGAACTTGAAGGTATGGAAAACAGCCACGAAAAGACGATTACAATAATTAAGAATTATCTCAAATACCTGAAAGATTTTAGATTGCCAGATATGAATGAATCTAAAGGCTACTGGAAACCAATAGGAAAATCTGTCTGGTGGATAGGACAATGGCAATAATTGAAATTACGATAGCATTAATTGGCGTGAACAAGTTATTTACTACACTTATGATTATAAAACTTTTTCAAACAGTCACATTCACATATTTCAATTTACGAATTAAATAGACCGCAATCAACCACGGGTATATAGGGTTGATAGAAAGGAATATAAAAAATGAGCAATAAATTAAGACTACAAATTACAGAAAGATATAAACGAAATGTATTTATAAATGTAGTTGTTCCAGAGGGGAGATTATATGAATTTGATTGTATTTTAGATAACTATGAAAATTCATACAACGATTACCAAACACTGATTGAAGAATTATCTGATAAAGGTTTTAAAATATTATTTGTTGATGATAACAAAATATTTGAATTTGAAGAAACACATGACATTGACTACTCGTTTATCAATGAATGTGCTAAATAAGATTTATAGATGGTTAAAGGACTGTCAAATATTAAAATTGGTTTTTAAAATAATAAGCGAGAGTACGATTGGATAATCTTTTGGAAAACTAAATGAGAATTTTTTTCGAGCAAATCAAGAAATAACACATATGCTGGAATTACAAATTACTTGCCGAGATTTAGAAATGTTTAAGCATCAAATCATAAAGAACAAATTAGTATGATTTGCACACTAACTCTTTCAGAAGATTATTCTTGTGTTAAACGTTGGTCATTGAAGAGATGTGTGTAAGTGATATATTACTCATATACATCTCTTTTTATATTGAAATATGTTATAATTATGATAAACAGTTTTAGTGTTCATTATAATTATTGGGAGGTATTTAATGTGGGGAAAATAAACAATTTAGACGCAAAAAATGCATATTATAAAATCAAGGGATTCAAAGATAAATCCGGAAAATATTACAAAACATTATTTCATTTACATACTCCTGAATCATATGATTATGAGCTTTTTAAAGGAAGAGAGGGTTTTTCATATCAACAAGCAGGACATGATGATTTATATAATATCTGTGTAGAAAAGGGAATCTTGCCTAGTGATAGTAATTATGCTTCTTTTAATAAGGTTGGAGTAGATGAAGGCATTTATAACACTTATAAAGAGGCCTTTTCGTTTCTTTTGCTTGTTAATGAGTTGGCAATTTCAAATATAGATATTGCAGTAATAACTGATCATAATACTATAGATGGATATAATAAAATGGATAGGGCGATAGCTAACTTAAAACACCTTAAAGGGAAATACTACCGATATCCGACAATATTATTAGGTATCGAAGTTTCTTGTGCAGACAACAATCATGTTGTTGGTATTTTTGATAAAAGTAATGAAAAATGTATAGATAAACTTCGCCGTTGGCTAGATTTTAATGTCTATAGTTTTGAAGCAGGAACCGTATTAACCAGTATGGAGGTAATGAAATTTTTTTATTCAATTGGTGCATTTACATATATAGCACACCTAAATAGTGCTGATATGATACAAAAAAGCCATTATTTAAGTGGTGCATACAAGAAAGAAATATTAAATTCAAAGTATTGCAAAATAGTAGGATGTTCCTCAATAGATAAAATAGATAAATTAAAAAGCGATTTATGGAAGTATTCCCCAAAAAAAGAGTATAAATTTATAATCGATAATGATTCACATTGTTTAGAAGACGTTAATAAAAACCAAATGTGGTTGAAAGGTTCTTCAAAAAATCTTCAAATGTTAAAAGAAGCTTTATTCAATTACGATATATCTGTTTCTTTAGATTTTGAGTATAATATTCATAAGCGACAATACATAAGCGGAATGTATATTCAAAACAATGATGCATTTTTAGTTACTAAAAAAGGCCAAAAAAAGGATGGATTTGTAATTAAGTATTCCCCATTTTTAAATTGACTAATTGGTGGACGTGGTACAGGTAAAAGCACTGTTATTAAATTTATGGAATATATATTGAATCAAAATTGTGAATCTTTAGAAATGCTGAATTTTATATGTTCACATGGTCATATGTGGTTACTATATGTGTATGAGGAAGAAGAGTATATTATTGAAATGCAGAATCCTACTAAAGAGAAGGAATTTACTTCTAATTCTGACATTTTAAGTTATTTTGACATTAACAGGAGAGAATATTATTCATATAAACCTTCAGATTTTAAAGATAATATAGTAAAAAAATATGCATATGAAAAAAACTTAAGTATATATAGAGTAAATAAAAAGAATAACAATATTATTTTGATATCAGTTGACCATAAGAAAAAATATCTTGATAAATTTTTTGATACTTCTTATTCTGTAAATCAATTAGTTAATACAGCTTCCAGTGAGAAGATGAACTCATTTATTTTTTCAGTAATGTTTAATAACAATAAACTAAAAAACGCAAATAATATTATCCGCATTAGAAGTGTTAATGGATTAGCAAAATTAATGATAGAGGCAGAAAATATTTTAAGAGAAAGAAAAAAACAAGTAATGCAGGTAATAGATGAATTTAATAAAAAAATGAACAAGAAAAATGAAATTTTACGAATTGTTTATGATCAAAATCAATTTGTTACATTTCCAGAATTCGCAATATGGCTTGGTATTTCTGAAAATAGACTAAATTCGATGTATAAAATTA
Organism: Erysipelatoclostridium sp. MSK.23.31; assembly: GCF_019125875.1. Taxonomy (NCBI): domain Bacteria; kingdom Bacillati; phylum Bacillota; class Erysipelotrichia; order Erysipelotrichales; family Coprobacillaceae; genus Thomasclavelia; species Erysipelatoclostridium sp. MSK.23.31. Next base: position 38,186 of record NZ_JAHOCB010000034.1, read on the forward strand.
ATAATGTTAGATACAACATAAAAAATAAAAACGTGATTGATTTTCTTGAAATGTTATTTGACAAATATGGGTTATTTGAATTCTTCAATAAAATGATTGATGGTACAATTAGTGAGGATAGTATCTTGGATTATACTGAAGAAAAAAGTTTTGAGACAATTAATAGTGGTTATACAACAGTAACTCGAGAAAATGAAAAAGATTTACTCTCATTGATCTCCAATAAAATAATCAGAACTAGTAATATAACAAATATAAGGAACTATTTAAGAAATTATATTGAAAATAAAGAATCTTTCAGCATTGAGTTTAATATCAACAGTAAGACAGGTATTCAAGGTGTTAATTTTAAGGATATTAGAGTATTATCACTGGGACAAAAAGTTGTTGCAATGATTGATTTTATCCTAGGATATAGTGAATATTCTGGTGATTTTAGACCATTGATAATCGATCAGCCCGAAGACAATTTAGATAATCAGTACATTTATATTAATCTTGTTAAGCAGTTTAGAGATACAAAAGAAAAACGTCAAATAATAATAGCTACGCATAGTTCAACTATAGTAACAAACTCAATGTCTGACTTGGTCTGTGTTATGGATTCAAATGGTGAAAATGGTTGGATAAGAAAATATGGATACCCAGGAAACAAAGTAATAAAAAAAGAGATTATTAATTGTTTGGAGGGGGGATTAGAGTCATTTGAGCATAAGTTAGAAATTTACAAAGAAGTTTTAAATATAAATATATGAAGGACATGTGATATGATAAAAATATTTGATGAAAGTACATATCCAAATGATATTCTACAAATTAGAGATCAAGTTTATGCATTACCAATTAATATAAAAAATGAAATAATGGAAACAGAACATATTAGAGATTATATCTATAGGGAAATTAATAAAGTATCTATTATCCAAAATATTTACAAAACTTTGATAGTAAAATTAGATTCTTATTGTTTAATGCTTTACCATAATACAAGAGTATTGGATTGCAGCACTTTTAGAGACAATGGAATAATATTTTCTAATAATAAACGTCTTAATATTTTAAAAGGTAGTATGGAGAAATTAAATATTGACTCAGATTCTATTAATAAAATTATGGATTTAATTGTTCAGGAAATTAATAGGCATGGCAGTAATGGTGATAATAGTAGAGTGAATGAAATATGTTTTTATTTTGATATTAATGCTTTCAAAGAGTTTGATAAATATTTAGCTTTATTTGGTGGAGAGCTTCTAATATACGCGTTAGATGGCAAAATAGATAAAGAATTATATAAAAGGATCATGAAAATAGGATTGCCCTATATTATTGTATTTAGTTTACCCTTCAAATCACTTGGCAAATATATCAAAGAAGATATAGCAAGATATATGATTGAGGACTGGATACATTTAAATATACTAAAAGATGAAACAAATCATTTATACAGTGGAAAATCTGAAATAGAGATACCATCAAAAGATATTATTGAGATATGCGAAATTAAAGATTCTTTTAAAGAAATTGATGATTATTATTTTTGAAAAAATTAGAAATTTCTAGTTTTTTTAATTTTTATGATTTCAAAAGGATTTAGCAATATAACGTTTTTATTGATTGCACTTTATATCAGAAAATATGGAATTATATAAAAATGGTGACAGGGATAAAATAATTAAAAATTATTCTAATGGTGATTATACTAATAGTACTAGCCCCTTTAAGAGTAAAAAGTGAAGAGAAGCAATTGGGGTGATAAGAAATATTTAAATATTTAATTTACTAATACAAAAAAAGAGGCAAAAATGAATTGAATTTTCAGTAATGGGGTCCAACTTTAGAAAGCCTCTTTTACATTTTTTAATTGAAAGTTGTAAATAAGAATATACTATTCTCTGCACTCTTTTGTTTCTTTGTCTTCTCTAATACCTTTGCAAACAGGTTGACGCATACCTTCTTTGTTAGAAGGCATATATTGTACTATACATACTAAATTAGGTTCTATCCAAACTGCATTATCATTTCCTATGGGTAGATCACAATTAAATGGATGATGCTTTATGATAGTGTAATTGTATTGATCTAATGTTCTTATACTCGCACCCAAAGTGACATGTCCATAGTATTTTAAATTATTACTTGAATCGTATTTACCTAATATAAAACTTGTCATATTGTTGTCTTTTTGAATATATCCGCAGA